>JARRPX010000099.1 GCA_037382465.1 Anaerolineales bacterium
CCTCTCGCGTTAATTGCAGCAAGCATACTTGAAGTCTTTAGCCATCATAAAACTGTTCCAGCAAACACCGACCGCCGTCCGCCTAGGGTAAGTCGGACACAAAAGAAGAGCGATAAGCAAATGCTTATCGCTAAAGGGACACCCCACCATGTCGTGTGTGGCGGTGTTTTGAACCTGCTTTCGCAGGTGGGGTCGTACCCGCGGGCTCCGCCTTGGCTTAAGCCTATCGCGTCCCCCGACGAAGATCGAACCCCGTTTATATAGTGTTGGCTCAAAACGCGTGCTACATCACGATCATAGTAGGGCACAGCAATATATACCACGATCAGATCGGGTTGTCCATGCTTCACGAATCCTCATCCGTATCCACCACCCGAATGTGCAGCTCCGCCAATTGATCGGGGTCCGCCGGCGAAGGGGCGTTCGCCATAACGTCACGTGCGGCTTGATTCTTCGGGAAGGCGATCACCTCTCGGATATGCGCTTCGTTGGCAAATATCATCAGCAAACGATCGATGCCCGGCGCGATGCCCCCGTGCGGCGGCGTGCCGTATTCGAAGGCTTCCAGCATGTGGCCGAAGCGTTCCCGGGCGACATCCTTGTCCAGACCGATGAGTGAAAACACGCGTTCCTGGAGCTGGCGATCGTGGATTCGGATGCTTCCACCGCCCACCTCGACGCCGTTGAGCACCATGTCGTACTGCTGGCCGCGGGCTTTGTGGGGATCGGAGTCGAGCAAAGGGACATCTTCCGGAATCGGCGAAGTGAAAAGGTGATGGCTTGGATCCCAACGATTCTCGTTTTCGTTCCATTCGACGAAGGGAAAATCCAGCACCCAGCAGAACGCCAGGACATCAGGATCGATCAAACCGGATCGTTCGGCGAGATGATCGCGCAGCCGGCTCAGCGATTCGAAAACCACACCGGCATCACCGGCAACGAAGAGCAGCAAATCACCCGCTTGTGCGCCCAGTCTTTCTTGCATTGCCGTTCGAGTTTCCTCGCTGAGGAACTTCGCAAAAGAGGAGCGGATCTCCCCCGATTCCGTCAGGGCCAAATACGCAAGGCCTTTGGCTCCGAGAAGCTGCACGAATTCCACCAACTCGTCGATTTCCTTGCGGCTCGAATTCCCCCAGCCTTTGGCATTTATACCGCGTACCGATCCCTCCGAAGCAATCGTCTTTTCGAAAACCTGGAATCCGCATTCGCCTACCAAATCGCTGACGTCCTTCAATTCCATCCCGAAGCGAATGTCCGGCGCGTCCCGTCCAAATCGTTCGAGCGCTTCCACATAGGTCAAACGCGGCCAGGGCTTGGCCAGCAAACGTTTGTGCGGCAGCAGGGTCTCCACCATCGAAGTGAACAACTCTTCGGCCAAAGAAATCACGTCCTCACGCTCGACGAAGGACATCTCCAGATCGAGCTGCGTGAATTCGGGCTGGCGGTTGCCGCGTTGATCTTCATCACGGAAACAACGTGCGATCTGGAAGTAGCGCTCCACTCCGGCGACCATGAGCAACTGCTTTAACTGCTGCGGAGATTGCGGTAAGGCATAGAACTCGCCCGGATGAACGCGCGAGGGGACCAGATAGTCCCGCGCCCCTTCGGGTGTGGTCTTGAAGAGAATCGGGGTCTCGACCTCCCAGAAACCCCGTACATCCAGGAAATCGCGAATGTACTTCACCACGGCATGCCGCAGCTGCAGGTTGTGCTGCATGCGCGGCCGGCGCAGGTCGAGGTAGCGGTACTGCAGCCGTACCATCTCTTCGACTTCGCTCTCTTCGTTGATCGCAAACGGAGGCGTACGCGCCGGGTTGAGCACTTTGAGTCGATCTATGGCAACTTCGATCTGGCCCGTGGCCAGATCGGGATTTTCCATGTCCTCGGGACGTTTTCGAACCACGCCCTCCACCTGGATGACCCATTCGTTGCGCACGGCTTCCGCCGCCCGGTGCGCTTCAGTGGATTCCTCCGGATGGGCCACAACCTGCACGATTCCAGAGCGGTCGCGCAAATCGATGAAGGTCACACCTCCGTGGTCGCGCCGCCGGTTGACCCAACCAGCCAGCGTGACGCGTTCTCCGACGTGTTCGACCCGCAGGCTGCCGCAATCATGTGTGCGATACATACTGCCTCTCCTTCTCTCCTATAAAAACTTCGCCGCCCGGTCTGGATGACATCGGGCGGCGGGAAAATCTGGCCTCGGTGGCGCTAGCGCACGAACAATCCCACCACCCGATGGTTGCAATCATCGTCGTTGGAATTGTTGACTCGTGCGTCGACTTTTGGATGTGCGTGCATGTGTGGATTATAGCATCCAAGCGAAAGCGCGGTCAACTTTGAACACGAATTCAGACCGCGAGTTGGATGCGGATCAAGACGGCCTCCCGGACGGCCCGTTCGACGTCTTCCCGCAAGGGTACCCCTTTCTCGTCGAACCGGACGAATCGGGCCGCAGACTCATTTTCCTTCCCCAATTCTCGGATGAACCCTTCGGGTACAGCCTGGGAATTTCCTTGATTTTCGAGGAGGCCCGTTCCCAACAGAAGCTGCAACTCGCTTACTACGATGAAGATGGAAATCTCCTCGGATTCGTGGAGTTGCTGGAAGGCCCTGCATACGGGCAGGCAATTCTGCGCAGTGGATTCTTCGGCCTGGTTCTCGCCGGCGCGTTGTCGATCCTCCTGGCCGGAGCGGCAGGCCTGTGGTTCAGCCACCGGCTCAGCCGGCCCATTCTGGCGCTTTCAAGAAGCAGCGCCCGCATCGCCAACGGCGAGTACGCCAGCCGGGTGGAAATCGATCGCCAGGACGAACTCGGTCTGTTGGCCAAGACGTTCAACCGTATGGCGGAGAAAGTCGATGGAACGGTATCGACGCTGCGCCGCTTTGTCTCCGACGCGGCGCACGAACTGAACACCCCATTGACCGCGCTGCGCACCAACCTCGACCTGGCTAAAAATGAAAGAAAGGCTTCTCTTCGAAAAAAGGACCTCGAACAAGCCATCGAACAATCGGAACGATTGGAGCGCCTGTCAAACGCACTGCTCGATATTTCCCGGCTTGAAGCCAATATGAATCTTCAAGATACGGTCCGGTTGGATCTTGTCAGGCTGCTTCGTGAAGTCAGCGAGCGCTGCGCCTCACGCGCTGAACAATCGGCCATCGAATTCCACCTCGAGCTGCCTGCGGACTCGGTGGAGTTGATGGGCAGCGAAACACAGATGCGCCGCGCACTCGAAAACCTGCTCGACAATGCGCTGAAATTCACGCCACAAGGCGGAGAAATCCGGATCGGGCTTCGCCGGGAAGAAGATTTTGCAGCCATCTGGGTGGAAGATACCGGAATCGGCGTCCCGAAGACGAACTGCCAAATCTATTTCAACGTTTTCACAGGGCCTGCAACGCATACAGTTTTCCCGGCAGCGGCCTGGGACCGGTCATCGCGAAACGATCATCGAGGGACACGGCGGCTCGATCCATGTGGAAAACCTGGAACGCGGAACTCGCTTCATCTGCCGACTGCCTGCCGGACATTGAATCCGCCCCGCAAGGTAAAAAGACCCTGACCTCCAGTGAGCAGGATCCTCGATTCGGATTCCAGCAACGAACTCGAGCGATTATCCTTCGATCTCGTCTGGCTCGGTGATGGTAAAGGATTCGACCGTCTTCCGGAAGATGCTCAATTCATCGTGGCTCAACGCAGAGTCGGCGACCAGCAAGAAGCGATAGATCGCAAACGGAGCCTGGATGAAAAACTGATGAGAATAATTCGTTTCTTGACCGCGCTGCGGCACCTTGTAACTGGCGAGTACGTATTTCGCAGGCAGGGATCCGATCCAGAAATTCGAATCTTCTTCGATCGCCGAGTATTGTGAACCGGAGAGGATGGTCATCGCTTCGTTCGCCGATATCGCCCGAACGATGACTTTATGATTTCCAATTTTAAAGGGAAGAATCCCCGGGCCATCGCAGTGAACGGCGCCTTCCGGCAGGTCGATACGACAGCGGCGTTTCGGATTGACCAACCGGCCTTCTTCGAAGGTGTATTCTCGATCGGATTGCCCATCGATTCCAGCGCTAGAATCAGCAGGGATGTCCCCAGATTTGATCCTGCGCATGATAGAAAAACGCAGCAACCATCCCAGGGGTGTGGCCACGATTCGCATGATCAGCGCGAGGATACGGATACTCAACGGCGGAGCCTGAGGCAGAGGAAAGGCTTCCGACTGGGTAGATTTTGCCCGGCGCAGATGCAAATCGAAGCTCCCCACAGGGTCGTAGTTGCGCTTGCGAAAGCGCCTGTGGACGCAGGAAAATCCCGCCGAATCGGGAAAACCTTCCGTGACATACGCGTACTGCGCAGCAGCAGGTCCGGCGTGGATCGCGCTCGCAAATTCTGCGCAGATGGGGTCCTTAAAAACGCCTCGTTTCCTTTGGATTGCTGCAATGTCGGTCACTGCAAGATCTTTCAGGCTGCACTTCGCCAGAAGCGTAGGAATATCATTCGGGACATCGGAGAGATCGTCTGACCCATAATATTTTGGCTGCGAGTTGAAAGCCGCAATGGGTTTACGCTGCATATAAAGTTCGTAGCCCCAAACGTCACTGTCAAGCAGCCAGAGATGAAGGATGGGAAGCTGCAACAAATTCAACTCGAACAACAGCCTTTCATCTTCTTCGAAGTCGCTGTAGAGAATGATCGTCCAGCGATCGTTCCAGAAAAGATAGAACCCTCGCTCCCCCTCCATGTCGTCATCGAGCACGGAGGATCCTTCGATCTCGGAGAAACCTTTTCGGGACAACCAGGTCGTGATCTTCTGCTCGGCAACCTCGTGAACGTCGTCCGGTATGCTGTAGCTGCGGTAAAACGCTCCCATGCATTCTCCCGACTGGATCAAACGGATATTCAAACGGTCAAGAACGAACTATCAGGGATTTTACTGGATAAAATCCCTGATAGATTGGTACGCTGGTCATCGTGCTGCGGATATGTCAGATAGAGATAAGGCAGGTTTTCGGTCGGTCAGATCTCACGTGCCAGATCTACAATCTCGATGATCGCAGTATTCGCTATGTGCTCCTGATTGTATTGAGCCTCACCTTCCTGATGAACACTTATACACTCTCGCAGATTATGGACCTGCGTTGCGTCATTCCCCACGACGATTCGATTCTCACTTTTTGCTGTCATCTTCGGAAGGTTCATTCATCGACGGACGCTTCCTCAAGAAATACCAGGCCAAGATTACTATCAACACCGGGGGACCAAGGACCGGCAATATATAGAGCCCGATCCAGATCGCCAGTTCGAACAAACTGTGATAGGTCTGGGTCAGGGTTCGCTTCGCGCGCACGACGGTTTTCGAAGCGTCCCAGGGCGTGGGCGTCATGGTGGGCCGCGGCGTGTTCGTGGCCGTGGGCGTCAGCGTCGGCGTGGGAATCAGTTCCGGCAGGTCCGGTGAAATGGTGATGGTAATCGTCGAAAATGCGGCGCGATCTTCGAGATAGTTCATGCGGCCGCGGATCTCCTCGATCTGTCCCTCGATCTGGGAGAGTTCTTCGTTCACCTCCAACGCTTCATCTACTGTTTTGGCTTGATCCAGAAATGTCTTGATGCGATCGCGCGTCGCTTCGAGATTGGCAAGCTGAGACTCGAGGTCGACGTATTCGTCCGTGACGTCCTCGCCGTATGCGTTCTCGTCCGTGACTTTGACGGCGATGTCCCGCAGACGGCGCATGGTGCGTTCGAATTCATCGACCGGCACGCCAATCGTGATCGTGCTGTACTTGTAGGACTCGGATCCTCAATCCTGATACCAGACGCGGGAACTGATGATGTACCCACCGGCGTCGTCGACGATCTGCGTGGTGCGATCGATGGCGGTGTCCGAGTCTTCGACCAGGAGCGATATTTCGGCGTTTTTGATGATCATGCGGCTGGAGCGCTGCCCGAAATCGAGCAGCGCCATGTCGGAAGCGCCGCCCGAAGCGGCCTCGGACTCCGGGACTTCCTCCAAGGGCGGCGCTTCCGGAGCCA
>JARRPX010000100.1 GCA_037382465.1 Anaerolineales bacterium
TGGCTTCTTTCCTTTCTCTCATTACGCCGTGGATTGCCGGATCAAACCCCATTAATTCCCACAAGAAAACCGACGCAGACAACCCTAACGTACTGAAACTGGTCTTTGACACGCTTTCCGCTCTTAACGTGTCCCTCTATGGGTATCACCGAAAGACCATGCCGAATCTGGAACGCTTCGCGGAGAGAGCTACCGTGTTTCACAACCATTACTCCGGCGGTAATTTCACCACACCTGGGACTTCCTCGATTCTCACCGGAACCCTTCCATGGACGCATCGAGCCTTTAGCCACAACGCAACCCCACTTGACTTTTTCACAACCAGAAACATCTTCAGCGAATTCGGCGATGATAAATACACACGTGTCGGATTTTCCCATAATCTACTGGTGAACATCATCTTGTCACATCTCCGTCAAGACCTCGACCTGTATACATTGCCAAATGAAATTGCCCTGGTGGACTTTAATATCTCGGATAATCTATTCAAGAAGGACTATGGCATCGCTGCGCAAAGTGAACGCACGCATTACAAAAATCCCGGGGATCTTTCCAATTCGTTGTTTATTTTTCCTTTCTTCTGGTCGTTAAAAATAGCCATCAATCGATATTTACGGGATCGCTTACGACGGAAATTCCCCCGAGGCATCCCTGGCTACCATGATATGCTTTACCCTCTTGAAGATACGATTGATTGGATCATCAAACAATGTCAGGAATGGTCACAACCTTTCTTTTCCTATTTACACATGATGCCTCCCCATGATCCCTACACCCCTAGGAAGGAATTCGTGAACATTTTCTGGGATGGCTGGCAACCGACCCCAAAGCCGGATCACTTCTTTGCCAATTTCAGTGATCGACAAGACATGCTCAATGAGAAACGTGTCTTCTATGACGAATACATTGCCTACGTCGATGCGGAGTTTGGTCGTCTTCACGATGCGATGGAAAGTAGCGGGTTATACGATAACACCATCGTTGTCTTCACCTCCGACCACGGCGAGATGTTCGAACGAAAGATTTGGAAGCACACCACACCCACACTTTTTCAACCAATCATCCGTGTTCCCTTGTTAATTTCTCTGCCCGGTCAGACGTCACGCCAGGATGTGTACACCGCCACTAGCTGTGTAGACCTACTGCCAACCTTGCTTCATTTGACGGGTCGTACGACGCCCACCTGGACCGAAGGCCAGATTCTCCCGCCATACGCACAGAACCTTCCTCCCGATAGAAGTCTTTTCGTCGTTGAAGCGAAGAGCAACCCCAGAATGCAACCCCTGCGCAAAGCAACAGTAGCGATGATCAAGGGCGATTATAAATTGATCCACTATCGCGGCTACGAAGGTTACGACGGTGTGTACGAGCTTTATAACTTACACGACGATCCGGAAGAATTGGAAAACCTCTACGCGACGCATCCGACGATCGCGTCCGACCTGAAGCAAGAAATGCTTTCAACGATCACGGAAAAGGATGAGCCTTTCACGAAGCAATAATGCGAACAAGATGCCCCATTCGGGTTTGTGATGGCCCCTTGGCAATGCATCGTATGATGCGATAATTCCGATAAAAATCAATGCCTTGTTTGCTGATCCAGTAGTACATTAAATTAAACGGACTAATCGATCGACAATCTCTTCGAGGTATGTCACCAAGAAGGAGGTGCACATGGCAGCCGCAACCGTCGCCGCGTACAACGGAATCAGTGAAACAGAATACAACCGCCGCATCCGCGCCTGGACGCTCTACGATTGGGCAAACTCCGCCTTCGCCACGACGATCCTGGCCGCCGTACTGCCGATCTATTACAGCCAGGTGGCCGGGGCGACACTGCCCAGCCGCGCCGCCGCGACGGCCCTTTGGAGCCTGGGATTATCCATCTCGCTCTTCGTCATCGCCATCCTTTCCCCGATCCTTGGCACCATATCCGACATCAAACGCGGCAAGAAGGGTTTCCTGTCGGTTTTCGCCGGTGCCGGAATCCTCGCTACCGGGCTGATGGTTCTCATTCAAACGGGGGACTGGGTTTTGGCTTCGATTTTGTTCGTATTCGGCCGCCTGGGTTTTACGGGAGCGAACGTCTTCTATGACGCGTTGCTGCCGCACGTGGCCAGAGAGGACGATCGCGATCGAGTTTCTACTCGCGGATACGCACTCGGGTACCTGGGCGGCGGCATCCTCCTGGCGGTAAACGTGGCCATGATTCAGATTCTGCCCGGTACGTTGGGCTCCCGTCTCTCGTTCCTCAGCGTCGCCATCTGGTGGGCCGTTTTCACCATTCCGCTGCTGCGCACCATACCCGAGCCGCCAGCAGCGACCGCCAAACTCGGCCCCGGAGAGAATGTGGTTTCGGCGAGTTTCAAGCGGCTGGGTGGAACCTTCAAGGATATTCGCCGATATCGCCAGCTCTTCAAATTCCTGTTCGCTTTCCTGATCTACAACGACGGCATCGGCACGATCATCGGCGTCGCCGCGATCTACGGCGCCGAACTTGGCTTCGGCACGGTCGAGTTGATCCTCGCCCTGCTGCTGGTGCAGTTCGTGGGCATTCCCTTCAGCTTGATCTTCGGCCGCATCCCCAGCCCTCGCGAAAAACGAAGGGCTTTCTATCTGTCTTTCATCGTCTTCAACATGGTCATGCTGCCGCTCGTCGGCGTTCTTGGCCTGCGACTTCTCCCCGCAGACGTTACGGGGTCGAAGCCACCAGTTTTCGAAGCCACCGCCGCAGCAGCAGGCGAAGGTCTGCACAACGTGGATCATGAAATGATGACCTTCACGGGTACATGGCTCGATGAGCAAGTATCTGCCACCAAGATCAGTGGGGGTGGATTCTTCGAGTTCGTCAACCGCCTGTTCGGCGAGAGCGTCGAAGACGTGACCTACCGGCAGTCCAGCGACGTTGGCGCTCGTCTCGATTTCACATTCAACGGACAGAAGGTCCAATTCACCTACAGCGAAGGTCCGGACCGGGGCATCTGGGAAGTCGAAGTCGACGGCAAACCCTATCTGGACTCGGAAGGGATTCCGCTCAAGATCGATGCGTACGCTTCCACCACGCGCTACGGTGTGCTCTCCGACACCATCGATACCGGCAAAGCCGGAATACATACATTTTCCCTGGTAAACACCCCGGATCGGAATCCGGAAAGCAGCGGAAACACCATCTCGATCGCCGCCTTTGAAGTCATGCCGGCCGCACGCCAACAAAGTCTGCTCATTATTCTTGGGCTGATTCTGGCGCTGCAGATCGTCGGTCTGTTGTTCGCCTGGCTTTTCGGAGGACGACTGTTCTCCAAACTCGCCGGCAAACTGGATACGAAGCACAGTATCCTTCTGGCCCTTCTGGCATACGCAATCATCGCAGCCTGGGGATACTTCCTCAATTCAACGATCGAATTCTGGTTCCTGGCCTGGATGGTAGCCACGGTTCAAGGCGGCAGCCAGGCCTTGAGCCGCAGCCTGTACGCCGTCATGTCACCCGCCGCAAAAAGTGGGGAATTCTTCGGCCTGTTCGGTGTGATGGAGAAATTCTCCGCCGTCCTGGGCCCGATCCTCTTTGCGGCCGCCGGCGCGGCTTTCGCCAGCAGCCGGCCCGCCATACTGAGCCTGATCGCTTTCTTCATCATCGGCGGTTGGTTGCTGACCACGGTCGACGTGGCGGAAGGACGCAAGGTCGCGCAAGCACAGGACGCAGCGCTGTTGGCGGCAGACAAGGTGAGCTGATTGCAGATCGCCCGAAGCAGCGATGATTAACCGACTACGGGGCTGTTCGCCTAGAACAGCCCCGTTGGATTTCCGTTCGATCAAAACCGGAGGATTTGCGAAACCAGGCTTTAGGACGAACCGCCGTAGCGCTCCCGGAAAACACCCGCAACCCCCAGCAGCACCAGTCCCGCGCCTGCGAAAGTCCACAGCGTGATCTCCTCGCCCAAAATGATCGCGCCCAAGATCACCGCGATCACCGGATTCACGTAGGCGTAGGTCATGGCCACGCTGGACGGCAGGAGTTTGAGGGCCTGCGTGAAGGCCGTGAAACCCAAAACCGAGCCGACCAAGACGAGATAACCCCAGGCCAGCCAGGCTTCGCCCGTTGGGGTGGGCAGCGTGTCGTCAACGAGGAGAATGCTGATGATGAAACCGAAGCCCCCGATGAGCTGCTGATACCCCGAGCTCACCTCCGGTGAAAGCCGGACTTTACGCCGGCTTTGAAGCACAGAACCGAGCCCCCAACTGCAGGAAGCAGCGAGCAGCGCGATCAACGAGTACAAATCGGCTTGCACGCCGCTCTGCAGCGAAGGGACGCTCAAAAGCACGATGCCGCCAAACCCCAGCAGCAGCGAGAACAGGAGCAGTAACGACGGTGGACGGCGATCGATCAGGGACTCGATGAAAGCGACCCAAATCGGAGTGAAGGCGACGATCAGTGCAGCCAATCCCGAATCGGCACGCATTTCCGCCCACCCCACAAGCCCGTTGGCGATGGTCCAGAAGAGAATCCCCGATCCGATGAGTATGAGCCATTCGTCTCGCTCGGGAAGCATGCGCTTCCTGCGAATCAACCCCCAGGCCAGGAGAATGATCCCCGCCAGAATCAGCCGCATGAAACCCAGGGTGAACGGTGAGAAACCTCCGCCGGGACGCACGGCGACGCGGATCGCCAGGTACGTGCTGCCGTAGGCGAGGTAAACGGTCAGCAGGCTGATCAACCCGACGGGGTCGATCGTTTCCTGCGCATCCTGTTTTCGCGCCGCATCCGGGCGTCCTTCCACCGAAGGCACTTTTTCTGCTGCCTGGGCTCCACTGCGGTTCATGCGCTGCTCCTCAACTATAAAGCAGAAGTGTACCAGGGACCGGCCCGGTTATCTATACTGAACGCCGTTTCGGTTCGCAGGCATTACCGTCAGTCAGCGATTCATGTCCCAGATGATTCGCAAACCATCGAGCGTGAGCCACGGGGCAACGATTTGAATCACCTTCGTTTCTGCCGCGATGATCTCGGTCAGTCCCCCCGTGCCGATGACCTTCATTTCGGGACCCAACTCGGCCCGGAAGCGATCCACCATGCCCTCCACCAGGCCCACGTAGCCGTAGAGCAAACCGGACTGCATGGCATGTACGGTATTCTTGCCGATTGCCGACGGCGGTCGGGAAAGGTCCACGCGCGGCAGCTTCGCCGTGCGTTGAAACAGCGCCTCCGCAGCAATGCCGATTCCCGGTGCAATCGCACCTCCCAGATAATTTCCCTCGGCGGAGATGGCGTCGAACGTGGTCGCCGTACCGAAATCGACGACGCAGGCCGGGCCGCCGTACAAGTGCTGCACCGCAGCCGCATCGACCACCCGGTCGGCGCCTACAGCCTTCGGATCCTCGTAACGGATGTGCACGCCGGTCTTCACACCGGCATCGACCACCAACGGCGTTTGGCCGATGTACACCTTGCACGCCTGTTGAAAAGTTCCCGTGAGCGGCGGCACGACTGAAGCCATCACCACACCGTCCACGACGTCCGGTTCACAGTCGGCGTGCTGCAGCAGCCCCAACATCTGCAGACCGTACTCGTCCGGCATGCGCTCGTGCGCCGTCGCCAGGCGCCAGGCGGCCTTCATTTCCGATGCCTGATACAGACCCAGGGTGATGTTCGTATTGCCGATGTCAATGGCTAACAACATGATTCGCCCTCCTCATCTGTTCCCTCACTCACCAACTACCATGTTGTCGATTAAACGTGTCTCGCCTACGAAAACGGCCATCGAAAGCAGCGCCCGTTCGATCTCTCCCGATAGTTCTTCCAGGGTTTCCGGATCGGCCACGGACACGTACTGCACCTGCGCCAACGGCTCGCCGGCGAGCACCGCCGACATCGTGTCACGCAGGGTTTGCGCCTCGCGCTGCCCGCTTTCGAACGCCTCCTCGGCCGCCGTCAACGAACGAAAAAGTACGGTTGCGGCTTTTCGCTGCGCTTCGTTCAAGTACGTGTTGCGGCTCGATTTCGCCAGGCCATCCGCTTC
>JARRPX010000101.1 GCA_037382465.1 Anaerolineales bacterium
ATAAACCGCCTGGCCGACTTGATGCAGGACCATCTCGAAACCACTCGGATTACTGAACAAAATTCCTGCTCCAAGAAACATATTCAGGATTAAACAGTAAATCGCCGCTTGATAAGATTTACTTTTCCGGAAACATGAAAGCGTGGGAGACGAGCTTGCACGCGATCACTTATCGGAACCCTTGCGGTGAGAGGTACATATTGTATAAATATAGTTCAAAGGATTCCCAATTATCTATTACGATTATCCTTATGAATTCAGAAATTGGAAATAAATATGCCCAGAAAATCAAAACGAATCCCATTTCTGGTTCTTCTGTACATGTTGCTTCTCGTGTCCTGTCATTCGACACCACCAAGCATGATAAAAACAACCGCGCCGATTGAACCCCAACCCGAATCGAGTCCAACCCCCGAGATGGAAATAACAGCCACAAGTACATTAACTTTTTTGCCATCTCCAACTCCTTCAAAACCGATAGAATCGACGATCAGTTTATCTCCACAAGGTCCCTGGTTGGTCTATCAGAAAGAAGATCACCTGCTTTATGCCGTGAATGCCAATGGAACGGGGATAACCACAATCGGAGATTCTTCAACCGGGACCTATCCCTACACCGGCTCGGAATCCAGCGGCCTTCTGGCCACCATGATCGATGGCAAATATTCATTCTCCGTCGACCTCGTTCTAATCGAGTTCCCTGATCTTCAACAGAAGCGAAGAATCGCATTGTATTCCTATTGGGAAACAGAACCGGAAAATAATCTGGACCTAAATATACCAATGGAGGCATCATCAAGTGACCCCAAATGGTCACCGGATGGCAGCCAGATTGCGTTCGTTGCCTCGATCGATGGCCCCTCGCTTGATCTGTACCTCTACGACTCCACGTTGGATCAAATAAAAAGGTTATCGAGCGGAGATAATCACGCAGCTGATCCCCATTGGTCCCCCAATGGAGAGTGGATCGTACATTCGGAGGTATCGGAATTCAATGGGTGGCTTGTGGAAGCGTTATGGGCAGCTTCGGCCGACGGCAAGCAGATGAAATGGTTGTTCGCCCCCGAAGGTAGTTGGACTCCATGGATTCTCGAATGGGTTGGTGAAGATTCATTTATCTGTATATTACGAAGTTCTGGTGGTGAACAGATTATTCGCCATGTGGATATCTCCGACGGTACCGTGACCATCCTTTTTCCCGAATATCTACATACAATACCTGCTGTGGATCCGATCACAGGGGCAGTTGCATTCTCGCCGATGTTGGGGGTGAAAGACGTCGAGCCAATGTTGAATCAAAATGGCATCTATATCATTTCACCACCGAGTAGACAGATTACGTTAGTCGTTCAAGACAAGTGGGGAAGTTACTGGGATCAAGGAACGAATCAATTTGTCACCATCGTTTCTTGCGTCGAAGAACCAGATGGATACATCGTGTTTGATGGTGACGGAAATACGAGCTGCGAGTCATTACAAAGAATCGAAAAATCACCAAATAGTCGCTGGCAGCTTGTGTTCGACTCCCATCCATTTTTTTCCGAAGCGTCGACTCAGATTCGGGTCTTCGATAAAAGTAACAATCAAGTTGGGATTGTTCCAAACATTAAGAATGGGGATGTGCATTGGCTCCCCGACGAGAGCGGATTCTTTATCCTCGAAGACGATTCACTCTATCATGTGGAATTGCCATCTCTTACAGTACGATTAATTGACAGGGACGTCGTACCAGAAGTTCCCAATTATTTCTTGACACCTAGAAGACTCCCCAACATCACATTTGTAAGCAGGAATTAGAGGATCACTCTATCTTTTTTCACTCAGCACTGAATTGTGTCAAAATCAATTCAACCTTCCAGAGAAAACAATAAATACAGAAACGCCCCGCAGAGACTTCCATCCCTGCGGGGCGAGAATCGATCCGCTTGCGCATCACTCGTAGCGGAAGCGCCAGATCGCCAACGCGAAGAACACGGCGGCGAAGACCATCAGCACCCCGGCTTCGGGCAAGATGTCCACCATTCCCAACCTGCGCAGCCCCAAATCGTTCAAGCCCTGCAGCGCCCACGTCGTGGGCAGAAACCGGTTCACAGTTTTAACCGTGTCGGGGAACAGCTCTCCGGGATACCAGCATCCACCGACGAGCGCCATGACCATGCCGGTGATCGGCGCCAGGCTGCCGGCCTGGGCCGTGGAGCGCACCAGCGTTCCCAACAGCGTACCCAACGCGGTCGCCGCCAGGCTGAAAGCGAGCAGCAGCACGACCAGACCGGGTATGGAATTGCCCCAGTCGATCCCCAACACGTAGATGCCGAAGACCACCAGCAGCGTCATCTGCACCCAGGCCGCCGCTAACTGGCCCAGAATCGTGCCCAGCAGGAACGTGGCCCTTTTGGTCGGCGTGGTGAACAGGCGCCGCAGCGTGCCCGTCGTACGTTCGTCGGCTAGCACGGCCGCCGTGGCCAGGAGCGGTATGAAGACCCAGGTGATCAGTTGTCCCGCGCTGGCCTGTACGTTAGTGGCATTCTCTCTTTCGTAGACGATGCCTTCATCCGGTGTACGGATTTCCACGCGCTGCGGCAAATGGTCAAACGCAGCTTCAGCGCTGGTGAAGCTCGCATCGTAATATCTCTCCCTCATCGCGGCGTCTGTAAAATCTCCGCGCTTTTCGTATTCGGCCGTACTCATGTTTGCCGCCAGAAGCACTCGGCTCATCTGCTCCACAGCCGCAAACACCTGCTGCTCGGCTGCGTCGTAGGCATCTTCGTCGCCCGCCTCTTGCAGGGCAAGATCGACCGGCCAACCGCCGTACAAGCGCTCCTGAAAACCCGTAGGGATGGTCAGGATGGCAGCCGTGTCTTGTGCATCAGCCAGCGCTTCCGATTCTTCGCTCGAAGCCAACACGATCTCCATCGATCCCGCCGGCGTCAGTTCTTCGATCAGTTGACCGGACAGCGAAGTTTGGTCTTGATCGACGACGATCAATTCGTACGTTCTCCCGCCTGACCCGATCGTTCCACTCAACAAGTAGGTGAATATGATTGGCAGGACGAGGAAGAACATGATCTCCATGGGGCTCGAGAAGCGGTTCTTGATGTCTTTCCAGGCAATGTTGAATATTTTCTTCATTTCAGTACTCCACTGCGGCGCTTTCGATCAGCTCCGCAACAAACCGCGGCGGCGGAAGACGACAACCGCCACGCCGAATAATATGCTTCCCATTACGACCAGGCCGACGATCGACCCGCGGACGTCCGCCAGCGTGCCGACGCCGGCCAGGATGGTAAACCCTTCCTGCGCCCAGGCGTTGGGTGTGATTTTCCCAATCGTGCCCAGTATGCCGTCGAAGCTTTCGCCGCCGAAAAACGAACCTCCCAGCAGCCCGAAGAAGAGCATCATGGCCGTTCCCATCGTCGAAACCTGTTCGGCCGTGCGGGCGAATGCAGCCAGCAGAATGCCCCAGCCGGCGGCCCCAAAAACGGCGGCCACGATCATCAGCGCCACACCGAGCGTGTCTCCCCAATGAAGTTGAAAGAGCAGACTGGTGACCCCGATGACGATGGCCAACTGTGCCACACCCACCAGCACGACGCCGAGCACCTTTCCCCCAAGGATCCAGGCGCCTTCCGTCGGCGTGGCCAGCATACGCGGTAAGGTGCCCTCTTCGCGCTCGGCAAGAATACTGCGCCCGCCGATACCGGAAACGGTGTACATCAGAAACAACATGGCCATACTCGGCGCCAGTATTGCCAGCGGCTGAATGGCGACATCCTCTTCCTCAACGCGCTGATTTTGGACGGTTATCCCGGCCATTGCGTCGGATCCCGCTGTCACCAACGCTTCGCCGATTTCCCGGCCGACGTCATTCGCCTCCTGCGGCTGGATCAATCCGGCTCCGATCAGACCCCCTACTGCCACTTTACTGCTGACGACGCCCGCATCGACGCGCGCCAGAAAACGCTCGACCAGCGAACGCACGATGCCGACCCGGATGGGCTGCCCGGGATACACGTACAGTTCCACAAGGCTGCTCTCCGCGACCTCTTTGGCCTCCAGCATCGACTGGCTGAAATCCGTCGGCAGGATCAGGGCCGCCACGTACTTTCCTTCATCGACGTCGGCGCGGGCTTGCGGAGCACTGAACAAAGTTGTGACTTTGATGACCGAGCCCATACTTTCGTCGCGAAGCCACGACAGCATTGCTCTTCCCAATTCGCCTTCATCTTCGTTGACGACTACTACGCTGGTGGCCTGGATGGCGGGTTCGCCCGCCGAGACCGAGAAAGCCCCGGTTACAAAGGCCATGGCCAGTGTCAGCACGAAAGGCCCGGCCAGCATGATCCATCCCACCCTGTCTCGAAAAGCCACTTTCAGATCTTTCAATCCGATCGCCAATAACTTGAACATCGTCGCCTCCTAGTTCCGCAGCGCCCGGCCGGTCAGGTGCAGGAACACGGCTTCGAGATTGGGTTCCTGGATCGAGGCGGATGTGATCTTCGCATCCTGCGTATTAGCGGCGGTGATCAGCGCCGGAAGGATGGCGTTGCCGTCGTCAACGAAAAGCCGCAAGGTGCCGTTGAGCGGCTGCACCTGGTGCACGCCAGGCACGCGCCCCAAAGCCTCGACAACTTCCGGCCGGCTGGTTTCCTCGGCGATGTGCATTTCGACCACATCCTGCTCGCCGACCAATTCCGTCAACTCACGCTGCGTACCCAGGGCAATCATCTCGCCGTGGTCGATGATGCCGATGCGGTCACTGAGCTCCTGGGCTTCTTCCATGTAGTGGGTCGTATAAAGCACGGTCATGCCCTGCTCATTGAGCGATTTCACCGTATCGAGGATGCTGCGGCGGCTTTGCGGGTCGATCCCGACCGTGGGCTCGTCCATGTAAATCACCTTCGGTTCGTGCAGCAGGCCGACGCCGATGTTGATACGACGCTGCATGCCGCCCGAATAGGTCTCCACACGGTCCTTCGCCCGTTCGCGCAATCCGGTCATGTCGAGCACATCGTCGACGCGCTTGCGCAGCGCCTTGCCCCCCATCCCGTAAAGCCGGCCCCAGAAGATCAGATTTTCGTAGGCCGTCAGCTTCGGATAGAGCGCGATTTCCTGCGGCACGACGCCGATGACCGCTTTGACTTTCTGCGATGCCTGTAAGATCGATGCGCCGTCAATTAGTGCGTCACCGCTGGTGGGCTTTAGCAAGCAGGAGAGCATCGAGAGTGTCGTCGACTTTCCCGCACCGTTTGGCCCCAACAGGCTGAAGATTTCCCCCTCCCGGACGACGAAACTGACTTCGTCTACGGCCGGATCGGGGGTCCCGTTGTAGCGCTTGGTCAGCGCTTGTGCTTCAATCATGTTACTCACGTTCATTCCTCCTTCGTGCGTCAATTGCACGTGCGTATTCACTACCATCAAGACTGTAATCGAATCTGCTTCGGATTGGATGTGCCCATGGTCGCACTCGGCGGTCACATTCTCAATAGGAAGGTCACATTCGTGAGATAGCCGAGGAACTTCGAGTGGAAATTATGTGGAAGATGAACGGCCAGGGTGTGGCCTGGCGGTAAGGCAAGCGCGATGTGTTTATCGGGGAATGTCGGCAGAAATTCGTGTGGGGAAAAAACTAGATGAGACCCCACTCGCGGGCGCGCAAAGCGGCCTGGGTGCGATCTCGCACGCCTATCTTTTCCAGGATGTGGGTCACGTGATTCTTGACCGTCCCCTCGGCGATGACCAGCGTTTCGGCGATCTCGCGATTGCTGGCGCCGGCAGCGATCAGCTGCAGGACCTGGATCTCACGCTCGGAGAGCGGCTCCGCCATCAACTCCTGGGGGGTCTTTGCTTTTGGCGTGAGGCGGGAGAACTCGGCCACAACTTTGGTGGCGATGGAGGGCTGCAGGAAGGATTCGCCGCGC
>JARRPX010000102.1 GCA_037382465.1 Anaerolineales bacterium
CCTCGCCGCGCTGGACTTCTAAAGAGATCTGGTCTACGGCGGTCAGCTGCTTGAATCGCTTCGTGAGATCGTACGTGCGGATGACTTCATGCCCGTTGTCCATGTTGTCCTCTCTAATCGAAAGGTCACAGTAAGTACTTGATTGTATACAACAACCGTTCGTAGCGTAATTCGATGCTCCTATTGGTTACCGCTTCTGCCAGGCAGCCCCACACCTCCGCTGCTACATACTACTATCCAGCCAGGGGGCATTCAATAGTCGAGATTTCCTTCGCTCACGCTTGAGCCGATATCTATGCAGCGACGTCCAAAGGATACGTCGTGGTACTGATTTTCAGGAATAAGCAGAGAATCGTGGATAAATATGCAGAGGTGGTATATTATCGGAACTGAAAAACGGGCTGCCTTTTGACTGGCCGTTCGATGGCTTCAGACATGGGCGTGGGATACGGCTTTATTTTTAGGATTATCTCAAATCGCCTAGAGAATGACTCGTATCCACCGATGCGCTCACCGATGCAGCCCGCCGCGCCAATTCATTTTGAATTCACTGCCGGTTACGATCCGCTGTTGTTTGTCCAAGGTTTGCCAAGGAGTCCTTGCACATGGAAAATGTCCCCAGACTTGGTTTGATTGCATTACTCATGGTCGGAATCGCGGCCTGTTCGTCATCCGATGCAGGCGTTGGATCCTCGATCTCCTCGGTTACTTTAGACGGCGTCATTTATGAGATAACCGACGCCGCCATCGCATCCAATTGTCTGAGCCTCACGTTTTCCGTGCGGGGGTATACACCGCAGACCGACGACTTCCCGCGAAGGGGATTCATGCCGATAAAGGATATCGTCATCCGGTCGAGCAATTCCGAACAAATTAATGACCTCAGGCCTTTGTGGGGAGGAGGAGGTGGAGGGGGATGGGGAGCTGGATGGGAAAAAGATGAAGATGGTCGAGTGTGGATGGAACAAGAGATGCATTATGCGCTGAAAACCCCGATCCCCGAAGATACGATCGTGCCTCTCGACGTTCGCATCGTTTTGGACGACGAATTCGTTATGTCGGAGGAACTCCAGTTCAAGATTTCCGTCCTCGCCGGTCCGGGAGGCGGATCTTGCCCATATCCTGGAAACGAATGATCTGATGACCCACATGCGTCGTGTGCACGGGGGAAGAACTTCAACCGGATAAATTGCCAATTCCAACAATCGCATTGTGATTGAAGCCCCATCATGAAAATCGTGCTCGGGGACGGTCTTCTGCGGCCGCTCGTGCAATAAAGACTCTTCCTACATGAATACTATTGTCTCTGATTTTCTTATCCCCTATACTTCAGCAGAATTTCCCGATCCCGTAAGCAAAATCATCGAATAGGAGCGATCATGACCGAAGACACAGCGCCTGAGAATTCGAAACGTGGTGGAGGCTGCTTTGGGGGATGCGGCCGTTGTCTGGGAATCATCGTCGCAGGGTTGGCTATCGTGGTACTCGCCTTCGTGGTACTGCGCGCGCTGCGTCCTGATCCAAACAAACTTTTCTCCGGGGCTTCCGATCCTTTCGCCGAGGCCGTGCTGGAAGACTTGTTGATCAACGCCGGCGTGCAGGGCGCCCAGGTCACGGTCATCCCCATCAAAGGCAGCGACAAGCAGTTGGCCTATATCGTGTTCGACGATTCGAGCGGGCTTTCGATGGGCAGCCTTACCCAGGGCGGAGAAGAGAATCTCGCCGGCGCCCTGCTGCAGCTCGATGCTGCCAACCGCTCTCAGAACCTCAACATTGGGCCGGTGGCCATGGAATACCGCGGTGAAAGCGGAGAACCGCTGTTGACCGTCGTGACGGACCAGGAGGATATTTCCGCTTTTGCGGAAGGCGAGATAAGCCGGGAAGAGCTGTTGTCGAACACCGATATCAACCTGGAAAACCTGCTTGGCGGCGTCGATTTGCTGTCGGATGCGTCCGGGCAATGACAAGGAGGCCAATACGATGATGACTTCAATCCGGAATACGACGGTACGAAAGGCAATGTTGCTTGCGCTTGTCCTGCTCATCACGCCGTTGCTCGTTTCCTGTGAGGACACCGATGCCGAGGCCCTCGCGCAGCTGGCCGTGGATTGGGCGGTTGGGAAAGGCGTCATGACACTGCGATGTGAGGGGGAAGGACAAACGAATTGTGAGTATGACCTGAACGAGGTGGCTTTGGGTGTGTACATCACTGGGGTTAAATTGGCAACGAGTTGGGACAGGAGTCCCGAGATGCAAGCTGCGCTGGATGCGGGGGACGTGGTGCTGAACCAGGAGGAGGCCGATGAACTCGCCGAGCGAGGCGCCCGCGAGGGTGATCTCGATATGATCGATCAGGCGATCGAAGCCCGGCCGGAAGATTGGAGCTACCACGATCAGCAAGCTGCCGTGCTCCTGGCCGACGGGAAAATAGAAGATGCAGATGACTCATTCTCGACCGCAGAGGCCTTGGTGGAAGAGCGTATCATGAACGGAGGCGATTGTTTCGTGCTCCACCGCAACCTGCTCACCAACCGTATTGCCGCCCTGGAGATTCAATTGGAAAAATATCCCGATAATGTCGAAATTAGGGATCGATATGCGGCGGCTCAAGGACAGTTGGAGATATTGGAAAGCGGAGGCCCCGGAAATCCCTGCGGTTGGTGACGGTTCTGAGGTCAGGCGAATATTTGGAAAAATAATAGCGATGTATTTTCGTAGAGAC
This sequence comes from Anaerolineales bacterium, assembly GCA_037382465.1. NCBI lineage: Bacteria > Bacillati > Chloroflexota > Anaerolineae > Anaerolineales > Anaerolineales bacterium. The sequence goes on from JARRPX010000102.1 coordinate 2,723, forward strand.
GCCCCGGTAGGGCGTCTATGCCAACAAGGGATGTAGACCGGTAGACGTCCTTCTGGGCGTCTCTACGCAAGAAAGTGCGATGGAGAGGATTGCGAATCGGGGCGCTGCACAGACGACCTCCGAGTAACTCTGGCAGATTCAGGATAGATTCATTCCCAAGCAGGTAAATATGTAACCAGAAAGAGACTGATGTTCGACTTTTCTTCCGGGCTTCAGATCGGATGCCATTTTCCCTTTTCCTGTTGTCAATCTATATTATGGTAGTGTCTAATAAGAATCGTTGAGAATCATCGTCCGAAAATCGGGCAGCATAATGAAGGATGCGATCATGGTCAAGAATGAGTCCAGCTTAACGAGCTTTTTCCATCTCATCCGCCGTACGTTGGTTCCGATCGCAGCTACGGCCGGTGTGCTGCTGCTCGCCCTGCTGGCCTGCAACGCTCCCGTCCAAGAACAAACGACGGCCGCAGCGGATACTACGGCAGCAGAGACGGCCGAGCCGACTGCCAGCAACACGCCGCTGCCTTCGGCTACGCCGACGCCGGACGTCGACGCCATGCTCTCGATCCTCGACTCCTACCCCTCGTTGGAAACGGTCAGACTGCGGCTCGACGCCATGCGCATCGCGCCAAATCAGGGCGGCGAGCCCCTCACCGGCCGCCAGATGCTGGAATGGATCCTCGGCGCACAGCATTACGACCCCCGGTCGTCAAACGCGGTTAACGAACAACTGTTTGCCGCATTGGACGACTACACCTTCCCTCACCCGGGCGCCAGGATCTACCTGGTCAGCGTGGCGACCGGACTGTACGTGGAAGCATACGGGCTGGTGCCCTGGTCGCTGGGTGATTATTCGCGGCAGGAGATCGAAAATCTGTTCATCGAGGATGATTCGTACCGCATAACCGACAGCACGCTGCATCGCGGCGATCTCCCCGACATGCCCAACGTCACGTGGCACACCTACTCCATTTGGATCGACAAGATCATCGAGGATGCGCACTACAAACAGTTCAACCTGGCGCACAGGCTCACGGCCGATGCAGCGACGCAGCGGGAAGCGGTCCTGCGCCTCGTCGACTGGTACCAACAGAATTTCTTCCACGCCATAGCGCCGGACTACACCTGGGCGGTCTACCTCGATGGGCGCGAGCCGTTGAACAACGGCGGTCCGGTGGCCTACCCGTTGAGCATCGAACGTATTTATGAGGAGCGCGTCAACGGCTGCCACGAACCGACCACGCTGATCGAAGGCATGCTGCACTCGCTCAACGTCCCTGCCCTGCGCCTCATGGTACACGGCCACGGGGTGCTCTACTTACCGACGATGGATCGCTACGTCCACGGGGATCACATCATCGGCGGCACGAACGTGCCGCCCGAGATGCGGCTCTACACGCCGGACGAGTTCCGGCCCTTTGCGGAGGACGTGGCCTGGATATACCAGATTTCCCGGGACAAATATCAACCGCCCCTTTCCATGCCGCTGAAAAGGGACGGCGGCAATCTCTACATTTATGCCGACCGGGTGTTCCCCTTCCCGGACACGTCGAAATGCATCGATGTCAGCGACGAGGAGTGGGCCAGGATGTCGGCGCAGACCGCGGCGTACAACGTGCGCTACGATACGGAAGCCTGCGTGATCAGCAGCGACATGGTGCCCATCCTCACGCTGGCGGAACTGAGCGCGCCGGAACCCTAGCTGCTCGCCTCGCTAACACGGGAAAGTCGCAAAACCGAACAGTTTGTATACGCTTCCGCCCGGGCTCAGGACGATGGTGTATTGGGTCGCGGTTGTCGGTGAAGAGTAGGTGCCGCACACCAGGGGGATGTTCACACTCAGGCAGTACGTCCCGGCCGGCAAGTTGGTGAAGTTGAAAGCGCCGCTTCCCGATGTGACCTGACTCTGATAGCCGGAAGAACTGCAAGCCCCCTGCCCGAGGTAAACCGTTACGCCGCTCATCCCGGCGTCGTTTATATCCTGGCTGCCGTTAGAATTGCCGTCCTGGAATACGACGCCGCTGATCGAGCCGTTTGCAGGAGGGGAAGTGGCGGTAGGCGTCGGCTCGGCGGTCGGTGTTGATGTGGGCGGCCGGGGGTCGGGAAGCGTGGGCAGCAGCGCCAGGACTTCCGCATCGACCGAGATCTTGTCCTCCCGAACGTAGCAGTTCACGCCGGGGTAGCGGGGGTTGTCCACCACGATGTAGCTGCCCTGCTCGCTGATCCCCACCAGGTCGACTGACGTGTTCGCCGCCAATGAACTGACGTTCTCGAAGGCCGGGTCGGGCCCCCTGGTGCAAAGCGTGTCCACCAGGATGGTGCCGGACCATGCGGGGAACGACGTGTTGGTGGGGGTGATGAGTTCAACCGGAGGCAGATCGGATGGGTATTCAACCATTGGCATTGAGACTTCATAGGCGCCCAGATCGCAGTTTCCACCGCTCGGATAGGGCCTGAGCACACCGCGCTGATCTCTGGACACACAATTTGCAGGACCGGCGTCGATCGCCGGGCTGCCGGAATGCAAGGCGCGGGTCTGGGTTGGGCCGCCGTTGTCCGCCAGTGGGCCAACCAGCGGGTCATCTGTAATGGGCGCCCGGCAGGAGCCGTCGCTGTCCAGGCCTGCGGAGCTGCTTCCGAGGGAACCCCCTTCGGATGTGCCGCAGTCACCGCCGACGTTGTTGGCGATGATCGAGCCGTTGATCTTGACGACCCCTCCCTGCGAGAGGACTGCTGCGCCCGATTCGGGTCCCGTGTTTTCGACGATGGTGCTGTACATGATGCCCGCAGATCTCGCGCTGTGGATGGCAATCCCGCATGCGCCATCCGTAAAACCCGGACAGTCGCCGGTGTTGCCCGAGAAGGTGCTGTTGATGATGTTGAGATTGCCGTCGGTTTGTATGCCGGCCGGGCCGTAATCCCCGATATTGTCGGCGAACGTGCTGGATGTGATGGATAATCTGGAGCCGGCGCGGTCGTAGATGGCGGCTCCGCCATCGGATTGATTTCGATAGAAGCTGCTGTCGCTGATGGAAACAAGGGTGGCCACGTCCTCGACGACTTCGTTCAGATATACTGCGCCCCCATATGCGCCCGAATCGCTGCTCGTGTAGGAAGCCGCCTGATTGC
>JARRPX010000103.1 GCA_037382465.1 Anaerolineales bacterium
GAGTGTCCTTCCACACGCCACCAGTTGGGCAAAACGCGATCCGGCAGCACGATCACGTCCCGATTATAGGCATGACCATCGATGATTATCTTGCCGAAACGTATGCTCTCGAGGATCTGCAGCAAGCGCTGGCAGATCGGCTTGAATTGTTGGTGATCGGAACGGGGTTATTCGGCCGCATGAGCGTACCTGGGAACGTACGGGCTAAAGTGGAAGCCGGGGGACTCGAAATGCGCGTACTCGCCACACGAGAGGCGTGCGACCTCTATAACCATATGCGCGAGCAAAAACGCAGCGCGGCCGCGCTGCATATTACTTGTTAGGAACTGTGGAATGAAAAGTTGATCCATCGACACATACCATGTGTCGATTTCGCCTTTAAACGGGCTTTGAGCCGCACGTAGAGCATGCGTGCGTGTTGCAGGCGCTGCAGACTGGTGCGCTACCTGCCACAACACGCCCTTCGCTGTGTGCGGCGAATAGGGAGATCAAACGTTCGGTTTGATCGCCGTGGCATTCGGTGCAGGCGATCGGCGCATCGGCATCTCGCATGGGACGCAGGGCGTCGAAATGATGTTCACAGTCCAGACAGACGTATTCGTAAATCGGCATGAGGTTCAAGATCCTGTCAATTTGATTCTACTGCCTTGATTCTAACCGGTCAACGATCCCGGTACGGAAGGTGGAGCCGAAGGTTCCAGCGTCGTTTGCGGCTCAGTCATTATCTTTCTCCCGCCTGCGGACGGAAAAAGTGTCGAAGTCCCTCGCGACAGTGGCGTCCGGAAACACTGCGCTCGCCTCGTCGGCGATGTCCTTCTCGCGATAGCGGCGCGAGATGTGGGTGAGGTACAGGTGCCCCACGCCGGCGCGCTTGGCCAGCGAGGCGGCTTGCGCTGCCGTGAGATGACCGAACTTCTTCGCCATCTCCTTTTCATACTCGAGGTAGGTCGCCTCGATAACCAAGGCGTCTGCCTCCTGGCAGACCTCGAGCAGGTTGTCGATTTTGCCGCAGTCTCCCACGTGGACCAGACGCGTTCCTCGGCGTGCGGGTCCGAGTACATCATCCGGATGTATCGTTCGGCCATCCGGCAGGGCTATCGATGTTCCGCTGACCAGCTCCTTGCGCAGGGGCCCGGGAGGAATCCCCAACTCTTCCGCCCGCTCCGGCAGAAAGGGCCGCCGCGGGGTTTCTTCGAACAGATAACCAAAGCAATCCGGACCGCGATGCGAAACGGGAAACGCCGAGAGTCTGAAGTTATCGTCTTCGAGAAGGATCCCGGGTTCGATGGGGATCATCTCGATTTCGATTGAAGGTCGCGTGCCGCGCAGCACCACACCGAAAATGAGATCTTCGATCCGCTCGATTGCCCAGGCCCCCGCCCAAATCTCCAGATGCTCGAGGGTTTCCCACCGAGAAAAGGTGGACAACAAGCCGCCCAGGCCAAGAATGTGATCCAGATGACCGTGGGTGATCAAGACACGGTTTAAACGCCGAAAGCCGATTCCCGATCGAAGAATCTGGCGCTGTGTGCCTTCGCCGCAGTCGATCAGGAAACGGTAATCGCGGTAGCTTACGACCTGCGCGGTCAACCCCCGATGAACGGAAGGGGCGGAGGCGGAGGTGCCCAAAAAGGTGATTTCAAACAAAAGAATCCCTGCGCGGACGATCTCGAAGTTCCGGCTCCGAGTGGTTCATTGTACCGCAAACTCGGGTCGAATTCAGGAGATGCGCGGTGCGCTGATGAAGGAGACCGTTCCGGCGAAACTGGTCGCCAGGGTGAGCGGGAGGATGAGTAGGACTTCGTCGGTAAGTAACAGGCTGACTCCCCAAAGGGTGGCGAAAAGCATGGCGACGCCGAAGTAGCGCAGCGCGAACGTGCGTCCCCAGAAACGATGAGGGATGTTGTCAGGCTGTTTGTAAGCGAGGTATGAGATGCTCACGCCAAGGAGGAATACGGGGATTTGTATCCAGGGAGTGCTTTCGGGCATCCAAACCACGAAGATCGAAGCCGGAACGAAGAGGCACGTGCCGTGCAGCCATGCCAGAAAGGTCATGCTCGCGGTGGAATTACTGGCGGCACGCTTTACGATGACGCCGAGGACACCGGCAAAGCCGAAATATAAAAGGGATACGCCAAGCCACAAAAGCACAGACCCGTGAACCACATGCACCTCAATTCATGAAGTATGTCCCTCATGAAGTGTGCAAGGATTGTGCCGAATGACTTCGATTCGCCGACGTCGCAAACGGATCCATGTTGAGAAGTGGGGTCGAATCCGAATTTCAGGCCGGTTTCCCGGACCTCGCACAATTCGTATGGTTGTGGTGTGAGCTATTCTTCCGGAGTCGGCGTCTCGCTGGGCGGCGGCTCCTCTGCAGTGCCCTCGACCGTTGGGGTGGGCGTGGGAGGCGCCGGAGGCGGGGCTGTCGCCTTCTGGCACGCCTTCGCTGCTTCAGTGGCGGTGGGTTCGAGCGTACTGTTGGGAACCGCTCCGAGCGACCCTTCATAGTATTCTTGGGCACCGCAGGGGTCTTCGGCGATCCAGAGCAGGTCGCCATACTCCCAGGCCGATTCAGCATACTTGGGGCAGGAATCTGTGGTTGCACCTTGTACGCAGAGCGTGTAGAAAAGATTGGCCGCTTGATACCAATTCAGGCCGATATAGCTGTTGGCCAGGAGATACTGCTCTGCGAGCGTCTTTCGAAACATCGCGTCTCGATCCAGGGGACCGAAGCGCTCGGCAAGGCTGAGATCGTAGAGTCCCTCTTCCATGAGACCGAGCGAAATTTGTTCCATGCCGCGGTTGCGCAGCGCAATGAACATCATGCCGTCGGCTTCAACGGCATTAAAGCCTGGATCCTTACTCCGCAGCGAGAGCAGCTTCTCGATGACGGTGGTCCAATCCTCTGCGGCAAGCGCTTCTTGCGCCTGACGGAAGAGTTCATCTGGCGGTGAAGGATCCGGGGTGGAAGTCGGTCTCGCCGTAGGAGCGGGAGTCGGTTTTTCCGCTAAAACGTACGCTTCGATGAGTTTTTCTTCGGCCTGCGGATAGGCTGGGTCGAAGCGTATGATGGCTTCGAAACGCTGGCGAGCGTTTTCGTATCTGCCGGCTTCCAGGTCCTGAATGCCAAGTTCGAATTGCTCCAGAAGATACTGTGAGACTTGTTCAACTTCGCGGGTATCTTTGATGTTCGTGCCCTGCAGGTATGCAACACCGCTCACGGCGAGCACCACGGCGAGATAGATCAGGACGTACCACGGCCAACGTTTTCGCGGTTTCGTCTCCAGGCTCTCGTCTGCGTTCGTGTCAGGTGGGGCGAACTGCGTGGAAACCGGCTGCGTCTGTTCCTGATCGTCCGCTTCCTGGGGTTGTGAAACGTTTGGATTCATGGGGTGGATTATACCCTAATTGAGGTCGCGTCCTCGGGAATTATTGCAAGTGTTTGTGCTTCCCCGGCGCGGTACCGATTCCGCGCCGGGAGCTCGTTTCAGCGGCTTTGAGCCATGACTTCGAGCGCATTGAGTGAAAGCGTTTCTGTGGCAGAAGTTGTTCTCGATGGCAGCGGGTGTCGCCCCGGAAATGTTTTCTTGACGCTGTAGAAGAGGGGGTGGTAAGATGCAATCCAACCCCCGGCGCTCCAATCCCTGGCGCGTTCTATTATTATTGATTCTCGTCGGAGGCGTGGTCTATTTCTGGCAATTTTACGTACCGGAAATTGAGATCACAGTAGGCCCGACCCCAACCGCCACGAGGAGCCCGGCGCTGTACATCATCGAAGCGGAAAGCTACTTCCAGTCGGGTAAGTTGGGTCAGGCTGAAGAGGCTTATCTGCAGGCGATCGCGATCGAACCGCGGGAGATCAGTTACCATCTCGACCTGGCGAGGGTGCGTGTTTTCGCAGGCAAATACGCGGCGGCCGAGACGGCCGCGCGGGATGCGCTGGTCATCAATCCCGAGTCCGCGATCGGGCACGCGGTGCTCGGATGGGCGCTCGATTTCCGCGCGGGCGAGCAATCGCAGAACGTGGGCGAACAGAACGATCTTATAGCTGCCGCGTTACGGGAAGTTGAGCGCGCTTACGAACTCAACCCGAATTCCGCCCTGGTGCTTGCGTTCTATTCGGAAGTGATGATCGACAACAATATCAACGATTATGAGGAAGCGTTGGAATTGGCGGAACGCTCCGTCCAATTGGCCCCTGATTTGCTCGAAACGCATCGGGCGGTGGGTTACGTCTGGGAGCGAACCGGGAATTACACTCAGGCCGTGGAAGCGTACGAAGCGGCAAAGGGGATCAACCCGAATCTGCCTCGACTGCACATCGACATCGGGAACATGCTGCAGGCGCAAGGCGATACGGTCGGGGCGGTGGAGAGTTATAAGGACGCCATTGCGCTGGCGCCGGAAAGTGTGGAGCCGCTGCGTCGTATCGCGCAGGCCTACGCACGCATCGGTGAATACGGCAAGGCGAGTCAGTTCGCCAAGGACGCGGTAGACCTCGAGCCGACGAACGCTCGTCTGCGAGGTGATCTGGGCCGGATGTATTATCACAATAACGTGCTGGAAGATGCCGTCATTCAATTGGAACTGGCCATTCGAGGCGGCTCGGCTGAAGATGGTCAGGAGATCGTGGGTCTGCCCCTGGCAGAACCCGGACAGGCTGTGGACGATCGTGTCGTCGAATTTTATTACACCTATGGTCTGGCGCTGGCGAAGCTCGACCGTTGTGAAGAAGCCGTTCCCATCTTTCAGGCCTTGCTGCAAGGCGTGCCCGACAACGAAATCGCAGTCTTCAACGCAGAGGAAGGCCTGGTGATTTGCGGTGAACGCGAACCAGTTCCGACGTCCGAAGCGGAACCGACGGCTGAGTCGTAGGGGAGCGGGATGAGTCATGCGGCTGACCGGTGAACGCTTACCCCTCGTACGCGAGGATAACAAATCCAATCCCTGGCGCATGCTGCTTTACATCTTGCTTATCGCTGGCGGACTGACTCTGGCCCACATGCTCCAGGTCGGCCAGGTGCAGCCCCTTTTCTTGCCCTCGCCTACGCCCACGCGAACCGCAGCCTCGAATGCGGAGGAAGCGCTCGCCCATTTTTCGGCGGGAAATCTACAGGGTGCGATCAACGCCTATGAAAAAGCCACCGAACTCGAACCGCAAAACGCCGACCTTTGGGCGCAGTTGGCCAGGGTTCAAACCTACTCGAGTGACTTGCTGACCACGCAAGCGCTGCGTCGTTCCCGGCTGGCGGATGCGAGAGAGTCGATCGAGAACGCCGTCGCCGCGGACGAGGACAACGCGCGCGTGCAGGCCATTCGGGCGCTGGTCTACGATTGGTCCGCGGCCGCCGAAGTCGCCGATCCGATCGGGCTTGGCGATCAAGTGCGAGTAATCGCCACGATCGAGGAGGGCGGGCGGCTGATCGCAAGGCGGATCGAGCTGCTCAGCGGGTTGCTGGCCGAGGGCGTGGCCGGTGATGAAGAAGAGACCGTCATCTTCTCGGGCGAAGTGGAGGACATCCAGCCAGGGGAGTGGACGATCAGCGGGCGGATCGTGGTCATCGCCGATCAGACGGACGTTCGGGATGAAAATCGCCGGGAAGATTTTCTGGCTGAGGCGGACATCGCCGCGACGCGCGCCGTTCAGCTTGCGCCTGGCGATCCGTATGCGCTGGCGTTTCGAGCCGAGGTGCTGGTCGATCAACTCAGTTTTGCCCAGGCGTTGGATTTGGCGCAGGATGCGTCTGCAAACGCGGGGCTGCTGCCCGCGCAGGATCGACTGGATGTTTTCCGGGTGTACGGCACCGTACTGGAAAGCAACGGACGGTATCTGACGGCCATCGAAGCCTACCAGCGAGCGGTTGAAATCAATCCCAATCTGACTTTCCTTTATTTGCGTATCGGCGCGAATTATCGCCGTCTCCGGGATGTGGACGCCGCCCTGGCGGCCTTCGATAAAGCGGCAAAGATCAACCAGCAGCTCGGTTTCGAAGATCCCACCCCGTATCTGGCGATCGGCAGGACCTACGTCCAGGAAGGGCAGTTTTTCATCGCCGCAGTCAACATACGCAGCGCCTTGCTGATCGATGAAACCAACCCGGAAATCTACGCCCGCCTCGGCAGCGTTTACTTCCAGGCACGGAATTACGAAAGCGCCATCCCGATCTTCCATTGTGCGCTCGATGGATGCAGCGCGGAAGAAAATCGTGAGATCCTGTGCAACCTGGAAATCTATCGCTGCACGGGCGTGGGAGCCAGTGATGAGGACGTCGGCTGGGAAGTGATCGGCCTCGAGCTCGATTCGAGTACGCTCGAATACTATTACACCTATGGATCGGTTCTGGCGGCCTTCGCTGGAACGGAGGCATTCCCCAACGCCTGCGTCGATGCCGAACGGATCTTCAGCGCATTAATGGCCCAATTCGGCAACGATCCGATCGTCATCGCCATCGTGGATGAAGGCCGCACCATTTGTGCAAATCCCGGTGCGCCGGAAATAACCCCCACACCCACGGAAACCCCGACCGAAAACTCTTGACATTGAAGTGTATTTTCGGTACACTTTCGAAGCAATTTAGCACTCGCAACGAGAGAGTGCTAAATTGCGAGTCGTGTTTGCAAACAACATAAATCTATGCAATAGGAGGATCCGCATGTCACTCAATATCAAACCGATGGCCGATCGTTTGGTCATCAAACCTCTCGAGGAAGAAGAGATGACGCCGAGCGGGATCGTGCTGCCCGAGACGGCCAAAGAGAAACCTCAGAAAGGTGAGGTGATGGCCGTTGGACCCGGCGCTCGGGATGATAAAGGCGAGCGTATCACCCCGGATGTCAGCGTGGGCGATAAAGTCTGGTTCGCCAAGTATGCGGGAACGGAAATCAAGATCGACGGTGAAAAATATCTGATCTTGAAAGAGAGCGACGTTCTCGCCATCATCGGATAGAAGAAGCTGGAAATTATTTGTCAACGAGACCGGAAGAATAAATTCATAATAGGAGCAAGTGAGCAATGACTGCCAAGCAACTCGCATTTTCGGAAGACGCACGAAGGCGTCTTAAGGCGGGGGTAGATACCCTGGCCAATGCTGTAGCCACGACATTGGGCCCCAAGGGGCGCAACGTGGCCCTGGACCGCAAGTTCGGTTCTCCGACGATCACCCACGACGGCGTAACGGTGGCCAAGGAGATCGAGCTGGAAGATCCGTTTGAAAACATGGGCGCGCAATTACTGAAAGAAGCCGCCACCAAGACCAACGACATCGCCGGAGACGGCACAACGACATCGACGGTCTTGGCGCACGCCATCGTCACCGATGGCTTGAAGAGCCTCGCTGCAGGCTCCAATCCCATGTTGCTGAAGCGCGGCATCCTTTCCGCGTCCAAAGCTGCATCGGATGCAATCGGGAAGCAATCGATTGAAGTTACCACGAAAGAGGAGATCGCCTCCGTTGCCGCCATTTCCGCGCAGGATTCGGAAATCGGCGATTTGATCGCCGAAGTGATGGACAAGGTCGGCAAGGATGGGGTCATCACGGTTGAAGAATCGAAGGGATTGGAATTCGAAACCGAGTACGTCGAGGGTATGCAGTTCGATCGCGGATACGTTTCCCCCTATTTCGTTACCGATCCTGAGCAAATGGAAGCGGTGATCGAGGATCCCTACGTCTTGATTCACGACAAGAAGATCTCAGCTGCCACGGACATCGTACCGATTCTCGAGAAACTCGTGCAGGTCGGCAAGCGCGAGCTGGTCGTGATCGCAGAGGACGTGGACGGCGAAGCCATGGCCACGCTGGTGCTCAACAAGCTGCGCGGTATGCTCAACGTCGTCGCCGTGAAGGCCCCCGGATTTGGCGATCGCCGCAAGGCGATGCTCCAGGATATCGCCATCCTCACCGGTGGGACGGTGATTACCGAGGAGCTGGGCCGCAAACTCGAATCCGTTACCGTCAACGATCTCGGCAAGGCGGGTAAGGTCGTCGTCACCAAAGATGACACTACGATCGTCGAAGGCGCCGGGGAAGCCGACAAGATCAAAGGCCGCATCGAAGAGATCAAGGTCGAAATCGACCGCTCGACAAGCGACTACGACAAGGAGAAGCTCCAGGAGCGCCTGGCGAAATTGGCCGGCGGCGTGGCCGTGATCGGCGTCGGCGCTGCGACCGAGACCGAGTTGAAAGAGAAGAAGCATCGAGTTGAAGATGCGCTTTCCGCGACGCGCGCTGCAGTTGAAGAAGGCATCGTCCCGGGTGGCGGGGTGGCGCTGATCAATGCGCTGGATGCGATCAAGAAACTCAAGGACTCGGACGAAGATGCGAACATCGGCATTAACATCGTGCGTAAAGCTCTCGAGATGCCGATGAAGGGCATCGTTGAAAATGCCGGGAAGGACGGCGCGGTAGTTTTGGAGACCGTTCGCCGCAAACAGGCCGAGGAAAAGAATGTCAATATCGGCTTTGACGTGATCAAGGAAGACTACTTCGACATGGTCGAAACGGGTATCATCGACCCGGCGAAGGTCACGAAGGGCGCCTTGGAAAATGCGGCATCCATCGCCGCCATGATCCTGACAACCGAAGCGTTGATCACGGACATTCCAGAGGAAAACAAGCCAGCGGCACCGCCGATGCCGGAATACTAGAGCGACGATACAATGATCGACATACAACCCCTCCTTATCGAGGGGTTGTTTCTTTTTCATGCGATGATCGCGATCTTCATCCGGCCCGGTCCGTACCGATGAACTCGATTCGCGGGCATTCGAACGGAATCCATAATTGACTTTGCTACCCGCAGCGTGGAGATTTTTGCCCCGTTAGCTGCGCCCCGTCGCGACGATTTCAGTGTTCTATACGTAAAGTAGAATGTCAGATACATCCAGCGAATCGCTGACTGCGGACAGCGTCAAGCGACGAAGGATGTGGCGATGAAGTCAATCCAAGAGGAGGATTTGATCGATGGAAAACGAACCGAAAACTCTCAAGCGCTCACGTTCGAATCGGATACTCTTTGGGGTTTGCGGGGGGTTGGGGGAGTATTTTGACGTAGACCCCGTATGGTTCAGGTTGTTGTTCGTTCTTTTCGGCCTGCCGGGCGGTGTTCCGGGCATCTTGCTCTACCTGATTTGTATGATCATAATTCCGGAAGAAGAACAGCAGTAGCTCGTAAGCATTCGAAGCGAGTAATTTTCGTACATCCATCGGGATCGACGAAAGGCACTTCCATTTCCAAAAGATGGTGGTGGAGTCGAACGTTTGTCG
>JARRPX010000104.1 GCA_037382465.1 Anaerolineales bacterium
TTGGGGCCCAGGAGCAGGATGGTCGCCCCGCGCTGCGGATCCATGTCGACGACGGTGACGGAGACGCCCATGCTGCCGGCGACGTGCTTGGCGAGCATGGCCGCGAGGGTCGATTTCCCCACCCCGCCTTTCATGCTGGCGATGGCCACCAACATCACGCTGCCTGCCCGTTCACGAACGTTAATTGAGTCAAAGTCATGGATCGCTGCCCGTGGAATCCCGCCGCTATGGTTTCTACTATAGGGCATTTGGCGCGTTTGGAGCGGGACGTAGGCGTCCCTTTTAAAGCGGTCTATCGGATCGATGCACCCTCTCCCGCTTAGAACTAAAGAATCAGCGCCTCGCTCCCCGGCGTACAGCTCGTTCCGCTCAACGCTGAAGCGCCGCCCCACCCCGCGTAGACGTTGAATTTGTCCGCATAAAGAGTACCCGAACGGGTACTACAGCCGCGCGGCGCCGTTCCCTATACTACAGGCGGTTAACGACCATCGCACAGCCCTGCACGGCGGGCCCGGAAAACCACCGCACCGGGCCGGCCGCGCAGATGCACATCGAACCGTACAAACGGAATAATCAAAAAGGAGTTGAAAATGGCAACGTCACATATACTGCCGATGGAAGAACTGGTCGAGCTCACCTACATGAACGGCCACCACGATCTTGCTTCCATCTCGTCCAGGGTCGAGCACCCCACCACGCCCAAGGAAGTTTTGGCGTACGCGCGCAAGCGCAAGATTTCGATCGTGGACGTCAAATTCACCGATCTCATGGGCCGCTGGCACCACTTCTCGATGCCCTCCGAATATCTCACCGAGGACATGTTCGAGGAGGGGCTGGGCTTCGACGGGTCGAGCATCCGCGCCTTCCAGGACATTCAGGAATCGGACATGATCCTCTTCCCCGATCCGACTTCGGCGGTCATCGACCCGGCCATGAAGATCCCCACGCTCAGCATCGTCTGCAACATCAACGATCCCACCACGGGCGAGCCCTACAACAAGGATTCGCGCTACGTGGCCAAAAAAGCCGAACAATATCTCAAGGACACGGGCATCGCCGACACCAGCTACTGGGGCCCCGAGGCGGAGTTCTTCGCCTTCGACGGCATCCGCTTCGGCTACGAGACCGGCGGCGGTTTCTTCCAGATCGAATCCGACATGGCCGCCTGGGCCACCGGCCGCCAGCACGACGCACGCTTCGGCGCCAACCTGGGCTACCGGCCCGAACCGAAACGCGGCTATTTCCGCGTGCCGCCGGTCGACACGCTGCAGGACTGGCGCTCCGAGTCCATCCTGCGCATGATGCTGGCCGGCATCGAAGTCGAAGTGCACCACGGCGAAGTCGCCTCCGGCGGACAGATGGAGATCGACTTGAAGTTCGGCCCCCTGGTGCAGATGTGCGACGCGCTGCAGACCTACAAGTACATCCTGAAGAACACCGCCGTGGCCCACGGCAAGACGCTGACCTTCATGCCCAAGCCGATGTTCGGTGACAACGGCAGCGGCATGCACTGCCACCAGAGTCTCTGGAAGAACGGCAAGAACCTGTTCTACAGCGCCGACGGCTACGCCCACCTGAGCGATCTCGGCAAGTACTACATCGGCGGGATCCTCAAACACACGCCCGCACTGCTGGCCATATGCGCGCCCACGACCAACAGCTACAAACGGCTGGTGCCCGGCTACGAGGCCCCGGTGATGATGGCCTACAGCCGCCGCAACCGGTCCGCCTGCGTGCGCATCCCGGTCTACAGCACCAGCCCCAGCTCCGTGCGCATCGAGTACCGCTGCCCCGATCCTTCGGCGAACCCCTACCTGGCGTTTGCCGCCATGCTGATGGCCGGCCTCGACGGCATCCAGAACAAGATCGACCCCGGCGATCCCATGGACATCGACCTCTTCGAAGGCGAAGCCAGCTCGGTGCCGCAGGTGCCCGGGTCGCTCAGCGAAGTGCTCGATCACCTGGAAGCGGACCACGAGTTCCTGCTCAAGGGCGGCGTCTTCACCGAAGATTTGATCGAGACCTACATCGATTGGAAGCGCGTCAACGACGTGGACGTGCTGCGCCTGCGGCCGCATCCGATCGAATACGTCATGTACTACGATATCTAGGCGGTAGTAAGGGTAAAGTTGGTTGGTGACGCCAACTCCTTATTCACGGGCTCTGAGGGATCGCTGTGCGGCCCTCAGAGCCCTTACATTCACCGGGTCCGGTCTCGCAGCGTTTCATCTCTGCGTTGGTCGAGGGGAGCGGTTGAAGGTGGGCAATCAACGATCGCATCACGTTTTTACGCCGGCTCGACGGGCTGCCGCCGGCGCCGATGAAATTGAAGACCGTTTTTTCGTGTGCTACAATCCTGATAAATCGGATGGTACTTGTTGATCACACCGCCCGGTAACCGCCGGGCGTTTCTCACTATGATATGAGCGCGCAGACGAACACCCACCTGCATACAATTCTTTCCCGGCTGAATCAGATCGGTTCGGCGATCAATTCGGGCGCCTCCGGCGGGGTGGACAACCTGCAGGACACCCTGGGGTTGATCGTCGAAAGCGCCACGGAGGTCGTGCCCGGTTCGTCGGCCGTCATCTACACCTACGATGCGAAGCGCGGTGAATTCAACCTCGACTCGCGCGTTTCCTCCGAACTCAACTACGATCCGGATGCGGACGACGCGCCGCGCCCCAACGGCATCGGCGCACATGCCATCGCCGCAAAGAAACGCGTGCTCTCCTACGAACAGGAAGAGCTGGATATCCACCCGGCGAAGGTGGCCGCCGGCGCGACCGCCATGGTCTGCTACCCGCTCATCATCGCCGGCGAACCCATCGGCGCCCTGTACCTGTATCTCCACGAGCGTGAGACTTTCAACGAACTCGAGCTGCTCATGCTGGACAACATCGTCAACCTGACCGCCATGACGCTCGCCTCCGCGCAGCGTTTCACGGAAGCGCAGCTCGAACAGGTGCGCAAGGAAAAGGAGCTGCGCCGGCTCCACCGCGCCGGTATGTTGATCTCCTCCCACACGCGCCTGCAGGACACGCTCGACGCCATTTTGCGCATGGCCCTGGAAGTCACGGACGCAAAATACGGCATCTTCCGCCTGGTCGATAAAGAGGGCAAGTGCCTCATCACGCACGCCTTCGTGGGAGAGCAGCAGGTGAAACCGGCGACCGAGTCGCTGCCCATCGACGGGGGGTCCGTGATGGGCATGGTGGCCTTGAAGCGCTCGCCTTTGATCATTTCGGACCTGCGCGAGGAACCCTACAGCAAGCTGTACTATCCTCTAGATCACGAGCTGGTCATGCGTTCGGAATTGGCCGTCCCCCTGATCGGCGCCAGCGGGCGCCTGGAGGGCGTCCTCAACCTGGAAAGCCCGCAGTTGAACGCCTTCAGCAAACAGGACCTGTACATCCTGCAGACCCTGGCCACGCACGCCGTCGCCGCCATTCAGGAAGTGCGCCTGCTGGATGCGCTGCAAGAGATTTCGACCTACATCCTCACCCAGCCGCTGAAATCCATCCACCAGAAACTCGTCGAACAGGCTTGCGATTTGCTCAACGTGCCCCTGAGCGTGTTGTGGCTGCGGGAAGGCGACTGCTTGCTGATCCAGGCGGCCACCCGGCCCGAACTGGAAGGCCGGCAGATCGGCCTGCAGGACTCGTTGATCGGGAAGGCCGCGCTGTCCGGCGAAGCGGTGATCTCGTCGGATTTGAAAATCGACCTGCCTGCGGCGCTCTACGATCCGGCCGATTACAGCTCGTCGCTGATCGTGCCCCTTTTCGCCGCAGGAGAGCCGGACTCGAACAGCCCGGTCGGCGCTTTCAGCATCCACAGCGCGGCCGACCGCGAGCGCGATTTCGAGCAGTCCGAGTGGGATCGCAACGTGCTCAGCATCCTGGGATATTACGCGACGCTGGCCATACAAAACGCCGCGCATCAGGAAGCCGCCCGTCTGGCGCAGGAGCAGCGTACGGTGACCGAGGCGTTTGCCGCCATCGGCGATATCGCCTCCAACCTGATGCATCAGTTGAACAACAAGATCGGCGCCATACCGGTGCGCATCGAAGGCATCCAGGACAAATGCGCCCCCAGCCTGGCGGCGGATCCCTACTTGAGCCAGAATCTGACCGAAATCGAGAAAAGCGCAGCCACGGCCATAGAGATCCTCAAGGAAAACCTGTTCTTCCTGCGCCCGATCCGCCTCTCTTCGGTGAAGATCCAGGAGGCGGTCGACACCGCGTTGAACGCGGCGCGGCTGCCGGACGGCATTCAGGTCGTCTGCCGGGCCCTGGATTCGCTGCCCCCTGCACACGCCTGTCCCAAGCGGCTGCCGCTGGTGTTCATCAACCTGTTCGACAACGCCGTGCGGGCGATGCAGGGCGAGGGCGAAATTCGCGTCAGCGGCGCCGCGGATGGAGACCGGATTCGCATCGACATTCACGACACGGGACCCGGCATTCCCCCCGAGCTGCACGAACGCATATTCGAGTTGAATTACAGCGGGCAGTCCTCCGAGACGCACGAAAATCTGGGATTCGGCCTGTGGTGGGT
The DNA here is from genome assembly GCA_037382465.1 of Anaerolineales bacterium. NCBI lineage: Bacteria > Bacillati > Chloroflexota > Anaerolineae > Anaerolineales > Anaerolineales bacterium. Next base: position 4,555 of record JARRPX010000104.1, read on the forward strand.
CAAAACGCTGATGACCCGTTTCGGCGGGCTGATCACGGTGGACAGCGACGGATGTTCGGGTACGACCTTCACCCTCGAACTGCCCCGCGCGGAGGGATCCGCGTGATGATGGTGGAACCGATTCTCACCTTGATCGTCGAAGACGATCCCTCCTGGCAGGAAATCCTCACCGACATCCTGACCGATTTCGGTCTCAAGATCGATCTCAGCGACAACCTGAAGGACGCCGTCGAGCGCCTGCGCAGCACGCCGTATCGCCTGGCGATCATCGATCTGTCGCTGGCGGACGACGATCACAGCAATCAGGACGGGCTGGAAGTGTTGAGGGCCGTTCAGCGCCACGCGCCCGGATGTGTCAGCGTCATGTTGACCGGCTATGCGAGCGTCGAACTGGCGGTGGCGGTCATCCAGGAGTACGGCGCCATGACCTGCCTGCGCAAGGAAACTTTCCGGCGCGCCGAGTTCCGCAAAGTAATCCGCCAGGCCCTGTCCGCTTCAAACGCAAAACGAGATGCGGACGACCAACGGCCGGCCGACGAAATAGTTGACCGATCCGTTTCCGCTGAACTTGGCGATTCCACAAGAGCTTTCGAGGGACTTGCGCTGGTGGTGGAGGACGATGCGGGCTGGCGCAGTCTGCTTGCCGAACTGCTCCAGGATGCCGGCTACCGGGTTCACGAGAGTGCCAGCTACGGCGAAGCCCTGGGCTTGTTGAAGCGCACGCATTATCAGGTCACCGTGGTCGACATTTCGCTGGCCAGTTCGGTCCAGCCCAACCACAACGAAGACGGTCTGCGGCTGTTGAAAACCACGCGCCAGGCCGGCATTCCGACGATCATCGTCAGCGGTTCGGCCGATCCGGATTTGATCGACCGCGCCTACACGGACCACAACATTTATGCGTACCTCGAAAAGCAATCCTTTGAGCGCAGAACGTTTCTCGAAAACGTGGATCAAATCGTCTCGCTCACCTCGCTTCCGCAGAGCCTGACGGATCGCGAGGAAGAAGTACTCTCGCTCGTCGCCCAGGGCCTGAGCAACAAGGAAATCGCCGCGAAGCTGGTCATTTCCACGAACACGGTCAAGCGGCACGTCAAGTCGATCTTCGCCAAACTCGACGTCAATTCCCGCGCCGCCGCCTCCGCGCATGCGATCCGCATGGGCCTGGGGGGCAAGGTGCGGGAGGAGTGA
>JARRPX010000105.1 GCA_037382465.1 Anaerolineales bacterium
GTTCCCCAAAACCTGCCGTCTTTCCCATTCGACATCAACGAGCTGATCGATTAGGTGGAATTCAGCGAAGGCGTGATGTCGTATCGGATCGATCGGTGTTGTGGGGAAAGCCTTCTTTGAATGCCAATTTAGCTCAGAACTGATTGGAAAGGCCATGACCAGCACAGGGCGAACGGCAGTTTCGCTCAAAAAAAGGCGACGAATGACAGCGAACGTCTACGGACAGATTCAAATCAGGCTCAATGATCAAGTGACGGGTCAAGCAGAGGGGTGTGCTCTACTCACGACCCCCGACATCGTCGGGGATGAAAAAAATTGGAAGCTAACAGCATACCAGGCCAGATAGGTTGAGATATGTTTATAGGGATTAGGAAACGTGCTCTGGGACACAATTGGCTGCCGGGACAGACACATAAAGTCAGTGCGGTTGTCCCGTCCACCCGCGTTGCTGACCAAGACTCGACCTCGTCTGATCTTTATAGTCAACAATTGCATTCCTGCGCGTGCGGTGGAGGCTGCCCTGCGTGCCTCGGCGTGCAGGCCAAGCTGAAGGTTAATCCTCCCGGCGACCGCTACGAGGAAGAAGCCGACGAGGTGGCCGATCGGGTAATGCGTACACCGGCTCCTGTCGTTCAACGTGCCCCAACTTGAAGCGGTTCCTCTGCTTCGGCGTGCCCGGATGAAGATGAACTGATTCAAACCAAAAGCTTGTCGGAAGAGCCTGCGCCAGCCGTTCAGCGGCAGGCAGAGCCCGGAGGTGTAGATCCGAAAGACGAAGAAGAGCTGCTTCAACGCCAGGCGTTGGACGAGGAGCGGGACGAGGTCGGGCGGATACAAGTGAAGCCGCTTCGAGCGGCGGCTGCCAATTTGGGTTCGGGCCTGGAGGGCCGCATACGAGGGCTGCAGGGCGGTGGCGCTCCACTGTCGTCCGGCGAGCGGAGCTTCTTCGAGCCGCGGATGGGTACAGATTTGCGGGTGGTGAGAGTCCACACCAATGCGGCGGCGCAGGAGATGGCTGGCAATCTGCATGCTCGGGCGTTCACGCGCGGCACGGACATCGTCTTTGGCGCTGGGGAATACCAGCCGGGGACCGATTCGGGCCGACGGCTGTTGGGCCACGAGCTGACCCACGTCGTCCAGCAGAATCGAGGAAATCCTGAACTTACGGGCCGCATACAGCGGGACGCCAATACGCAGGTGCGGGTTACGAGCACCGGCAGTTGCTCGGTGGAACAGGGCAACGTTTTCATGCGGGCGATCCATCGGGCTTTGATTTGGCTGCGGCTCGCCATCCAGCGGTTGAATCACTACATCGCCCTACCACTCAGCGCCACCGGTGATTTCGTGCGTCGTTCCCTGGATTTGCATTTCCACACACACAGCGTGTTTCACGCCGGTTTGATACGTGACCGTTTGAGAGCGATTTTGACAGATTCTCCACGACAGCGGAATTTCGCCATGCAGTGCGCACCACAAAATGATCCCGTTTGTGGATCTTTTGGGGCCTACGGCTATACGCGGCCCGGTGGTCGGAGGGGCATTCGTTGGTGCCCGCGGTTCTTCCGTGGCGGTGCGATATACCAGGTTCGCATGATCATTCACGAGACGGCGCATCACTTTGCACGCAGGGTCGGCACTGCCGGGCACGTTGGCGACAGGGCTTATTTTAAGGACAGGGCTTACGCCTTCCTGCGCCCGGAAGAAGCGATGGACAACGCAGATTCATTCGCCATGTTCTGCCAGGACATCGGGATGTGGCGCCATCATATCCCACCGGGCTTCACCATGGATACCTTCAGCGATTGTCGACCAAACCAAAGAAACCAGGTGAGATTGGCGCTGGCCCGAGCTGAGCGTTGGAATGTCAATGCACTAGACGTCACTACCGATACCCGGCCGGCTGTGATCAACGCTTACGCTGGATTGCGCCGTGCCCACATCGGAAGCGACAACCCGGCGCGAATTCCCCGGCTGCGTCGTGTGTACCAGCGCGTGCGGAGACTGCTGCAGGCCAGAATTCCGTTCGAATGTGAGGGCGCCGGAATCCCTTGCGTTGGCAACACCTTTGGCTATTATTACCATTTTTTATGGTGGACGAGTGATGTCCTGCATTTGTGCCCGTACTGGTTTGCAATCGCAGACGATAGCGATCGCATCGAGGCGCTTTACATCCTGGCTCTAAGGCGTTATGGGGATCTCTCCGAGCGCGATGCACAGCGGTATGCGGCTTTGGGAAGGGCGTTATCCGAGCGCTATTGGCCTGCGCCGGCGTCTTTACCCAGCGAACCTTTCCCCGAATCAACCATACCAGGTACGGCCATCGCATGAGTGCAGGATTTGGTAGTCCGCGTTTCACAAAGGGGCTGCACAGATGATTTTCCTCAAACGTGTCAATCCCAAAGTTATACATCAGCCAACTCGAATCCCCTCCGAGAGGAATGCTGCTGCCGGATATCAAGCGTTCTCCGGTCTACATGAGCCGAAGGTTGAATCGCCCGGCCGCCAGGATGGATGCATCTGCGGAGGCGGCTGCCCACGCTGCGTCGGCGTGCAGGCCAAGCTGAAGGTCAATCCACCCGGCGACCGCTACGAGCAAGAGGCCGACAGCGTGGCCGATCAACTCATGCGCATGCCGGCTCCGGCAGTTCAACGAGCCCCAACTTGAAGCGGCGCATACACTTCGGCGTGTCCGGATGAAGAGGAACTGATCCAAACCAAAAGCCTGGCGGAAGGAATCACGCCGGTCGTACAGCGCCAGGAATTCGGTGAAGGGGATAAACCGGATGATCTCGTGCAGGCCAAGCAGCTCAAGACGGATATATCCGCAGTGAGCGCAGGTCTGGAAGGTCGTATTCTTGGTTTGAAGAGCAGCGGCGCTCCACTGGCGGGCAGTGAGCGGGAATACTTTGAGCCTCGATTGGGGTTGGATCTGGAGTCGATCAGGGTGCATACCGATTCATCGGCTCAAGAAATGGCCGGAGATTTGCAAGCTCGTGCTTTTACGCACGGCACGGACATCGTTTTTAACGCTGGGGAATACTTACCGGGAACGGAAGGGGGAAGACGATTGCTGGCGCACGAATTGATTCACGTGGCGCAGCAGACGGGAGGTCCATCCTCGATTATAAAAAACCGCTCGTTGCCGCAGATCGCCCGCACGCCGTTAGTTTTACCGCGCCTTCATGACGAGTTGTTTTGGGCCGATCCACTTAGCCAGACGAGTGGGGAGATCGGCTTCGGGGCGACTCGAGGGCCGCGCATGGGAACACCGTCCGAAGATTCTAATTTGCCAATTACGGCGTATGTTTTCCCGCGCAACACGACGGGAAGACCGCAATCGACAACGACGTCGAGTGGCGGATCGTCGGGATCTGCCGCTGCGGCTCCAGCGGCAGCGCCTGCTTCGGCGCCGAGCCCCGGAGCGCCGCCTGCCTCGCCGAGGCAGGTCGTAGGGCCCGCAAATCGATCGCGTTGGGCGCTCACTCCGAGTGGTGCGTCGGCGCCGGCACGGCGAGCGTTGATCGTTGGGGGTATTCACGGCAACGAACGCGGCCCGTTGGATATCGGCCGGCAATTGCAGACAGAATTGAATAACGGTACGAATCCCCTGGCCCGGGATTTCGATGTGATTTTCATTCCGATCATGAATCCGGGCGGAGTGGCCGATCGCACGAGAGGCAACCGCCGCGGTGTCGATCTCAACAGGAACTTCCCGGGATTGCGCGGCTTTCCGGCGCCAAGAAGAGGAGCCAGTGTCCCCCCACGCCAACCCGAAGTCCAGGCCGTGATGAACGTCGTTAACACCCTGGGTCCGGCCAGGATTTTGGCCCTGCATGCCATTGGCACAACTCGTTCAGCGGGTGTTTACGCCGATCCTGTCGAAGGTGATGTCGCTCGTGAATTGGCCTGCCGCATGGCATTACGCATGCGCGGCACGCCTTTGTCGTCGGGTGTCCGACCTGGCGACGTTAACGTGAGGGGCAACGAGCTGGCGAACGATGTGTGTAACACGCGTTATCCCTCCACGGCGCAGGTTTCGGTGACTACACAACAGAGCAGCCTGGGAGCATGGGCTTCGGCGCCCAGGAGCATCGGCGGCGGAGGCAGCATTCCCACCATCACGCACGAAGTCGGCGGGAAAAGCCCCCTGGCGGCCACCGGCCGAGGGAGAAGCGTTGCGACGATCATGCCGGGCATTCGGGATTTCTTGCTCGACAACGAACACTCTCCGTCGGAAGCAGATGCGCTGCTGCGCCGAGCGGTGACGGATGCTTTCTTGGTCGGCCGAGGCAGGACCGCTGCCGAAACCCACATGCTTCGTGCGATACAGCGCATTGTGCGCAGCCGCTTCCAGGACATGAATGCCTATTACAGGTCGGTCTGGCGGCCGAGCCAACCCCCAGGCGTGAAGCGCAGGCTGCCGCAACGGCTGCGCGTCGTCAGCCAAGCCCGTGGCTTTCAGCAACAGTCTCGGATTGCGCGCCGCGCATTGGCGCATCAGGCGCTCTTTCGTTCGACCAGCACGGATCGGGAAATCACCCAGGCCATTCTCAACGTCATGCAGACGATTTCGCTGCCGGGCTTTTCCCGACATCATTGGGGTACAGAAATCGATGTGGTCTCGGCTACACGCTCAGACTGGGTCGGTTCCGGCAGATTCGTGCCTTTGATTCCCTTTTTTAGGGATGAAGCCCAGCGGTTCGGCTTTTTCCATCCGTACTCCAGTCATCGCCCCAGTTCAACGCTTCCGCATTATCAGGACGAACCCTGGCATTTATCCTATTGGGTTATTGCAGACGTTTTACAGCAAGAATGGGCTGCACGTTTTACCGGCCATGTTTTGAACAATCTGATCGCCCAAACCGCCCGAGCAGTCCATGGTTCGATAGACGTGGCCCGCATTGAAAGGATTCTGCGCACGATGGGCTTGCAACACTTCCAAACCAACGTTGCGCCTTCGCCGTAGGGAGAATTTGCATGGCAGCGACGGTCAAAGCCGTTAAAGAAAAAACATCCAAGCCTGCGATCGCCCTGAAATCAAAGGCCCCTGACATAGAGACGTATGTCCCGGCCTCCGTGGCAAGCATGGATGCAAGCGGTGAATATAGCTGCGCCTGTGGCGGCGTCTGCCCGCGCTGTAACTCCGAATGGAGTGACGTCCCCATCAGTGCCCCCGACGATCCCTTCGAGCGCCAGGCCGATCGAGTTGCCGATCGGGTCATGCATGGCCCCTCGCAGTTCAAGCACGGATCAGGTGATGGGGGAGAAGCGTCGAACGATCCTGCTCCCGAGCTTGATCGTGTCGAGCAGGAAGAAGAATTGGATGAGGAGCCGTGGCTGCAACGCAAGGCCGGGATGATGGCCGGGTCGGATGAGGACGAGGGGAAGAATGGCATCGGTTCCCTGAA
>JARRPX010000106.1 GCA_037382465.1 Anaerolineales bacterium
TCCACGTACGCCCGTTCCGTGCGCCGCATCACACCATCTCCAACGCCGGTTTGGTGGGCGGTGGCAACTGGCCGCGGCCGGGGGAGATCTCGCTCGCCCATCGCGGCGTGCTCTTCCTGGACGAGCTGCCCGAGTTCGGCATGCGCGTCCTCGAAGTGCTGCGCCAGCCGATGGAGGACAAGGTGGTGACCATCAGCCGGGCGCGCGGCTCGTCTTCCTTCCCGGCCAACTTCATGCTCGTGGGGGCGATGAACCCCTGTCCCTGCGGCTACTACGGCGACGTGCAGCGGGAATGCACTTGCTCCAGCGCCACGGTCACGCGCTACCAGAAGCGCATCTCGGGTCCGCTGCTGGACCGCATCGACATCCACGTCGAGGTGCCGCGGGTGGATTTCGACAAACTGACCGACGACCGCACGGGCGAACCCTCCGAAATCGTGCGCGCCCGCGTGGAGTCCGCCCGGGCTGTCCAGCGCCGGCGCTTTCGCGGAACGGAAATCACCTGCAACGCCGACATGGGCCCGGGCGACGTGCTGCGTTTCTGCGAATTGGACGATCCCGGCCGCCTGCTCGTGCGCCAGGCGATGCAGCAGATGCAGCTCTCGGCGCGGGCCTATCACCGCGTGCTCAAGCTGGCACGCTCGATCGCCGATCTGGAAGGCGCGGCGGACATCCGGACCTCGCACCTGGCCGAGGGGCTGCAGTACCGGCCGCGGGAAGGGGATTGAGGAAATTTGTGATTAATAAAGATGCAGAGTCGAATCGACTGAGGAATATGGCCACAGATTCCATCAGCAATGGAGTCAATCTTGTGAACCCCACCATTCTTCCCACGCATCGGCATCAATATCAAATTCCTGGCCTGTGATTTCCGTCAAGGTGCTGGCGACACTTTGCGCGTAGTTCTCGTCTACGTTCATACTCAAATACAATCGTAACTTCTCGATCAGGGCTGGCACTGCATCAATTGCTTCTGGCCCCAGGTCGTAGAGTGCGCGCTCAGCTTCGATGCTTTTGCAGCTAAGTGGGAGTAGAGCTTCTGTCAAGATGGGAATGATGTCTGCAGCGAATTCTTTCTCTTCGTTGGCGAGATCGCCCAATGCGAGCGCGGCAGCGGCGCCGGCGTTGTACCAGCACTGGGTCGTCGCATGGTCGTTTTCAACTGCGGGTATGAGAATGGCGACCATGTCACTCGTTTCTATACCCGCGGCTCTCGCTTCCGGGCTGATCGTGATCCAGGCAGTCTCCAAGCGCACTTCCACATCCGAATCCACAATTCCCGCCAGCAAGGCTGGCTTACCCCAGATCTGGAGCATGTTTCTGACCAATCCCTCAGAGATGATTTCGTAGAACGGAGCGCCGCTGGGCTCTTTGGCGCACCCGGCATATAAAAAGTAAGGTGTGCCGGTGGATACCGAAAAGGGATCGGGATTCAAGGTGGGACACCCTTCGGCAGAGAAGCTCATTTGAACTGTTGCTGTAGCGCCAGAATAACACTTGCCTGCACTTCCATAATCTGAGCTTTTTGACCTGGATGTGAACTCGATGGTCAGCGTGGCATCACATGCTTCGCCGGGCTTTACAGCCTGGAGGCCCATCCTGCCCAGCAAGCGGGAGGCAGTATCATCGACTGCCTGAATGGAGAAACCTTCCTTCACGTCAGTGTAGATTTGAACGATGTCCAGACACACCGTTGATACGCTGGCTGATTCCCAGCCGTCTACCAGAACGGCAGGGGGGATTGGGGTGTTGGTGGGAATAGTGGTGAAGGTTACCGTCGCGGAATCTGCAGCGTTGGGTATGTCTGTCCCATTCGCGACATTGGCGGCCTGGTCGGCGATCTGCGTTGTGGAAGGTGCGCAGGCACTCATCACGATAACAACCAATATTATCACCGGTAGGTGAAGCATGTTGATTTGTACCCTGGCATTTTTATTTGCTTTTACTGTAATCATGATTTCTTTATTCATTGTAGACTTTCCTCACTCTATAGATTTAAGACGCCGTTGAAGCTTTATTCTTTGTAATGCTCTAACAATCGTTAACCCAAGTGGGATTTGGATTGGACCTATCGTGGTTCTTTATATCTGACCAACTATTATATCTATCCCGCTTCCGTAGTGAGAAATAACCATAACACGCGTCGTATTTCGTTCGAAAACCAATTTCACCGTTAACTCTACACGTTTTCCCCGTCCACGATCTAATAAGTTCCACATCAGACATAGTCTATAACTGCGATCGGCATGGCAGAAGTTACGGTGGTAGTGATTTGATTCAGTACGAAGGTACTCCGAATTATTGAGGTCAGTATCGTGATGAATATCGCCTTGCGTCTTTATTCAGGTGAGAATGCATTCTCGGACTTGAAAAGTATGGTGTTGGGAAAAAACTCATTCGGCTCGATCAAGCAGCTCAGGTGCAAAGTCAGGCGGATTACGGGGTAAATCACTTTCCGATTTGCATTCCGTGATGCATGGCAATACAATCGAGTCAACTCGATGGCGATGGGAGATACAAATGCAAGTATTGACAGGGCGAATCAATCTACCATGTTTAACGCTGGAGTCACTCCTGGTAACCCTGATCCTTGTCGGCATCACCGGCTGCGCCGAATCGACCCCCGAGCCAACACAGGTAACACCAGCCGCCATCGCTACGCCAACCAACCGGCCGACCGTCACCCTGTCCTACGAAGAGGTCCCGGTCATCACCGATCCGACTGTCGACACCAACCCGCTGGATATGTTCGTGGAAACGGAAGCGCCGCTGGGCGGCGGCGGGCGGATCGTCTTCTCCTCGGAGCGCGAGGAGAAATATTCCTACGACCTGTACAGCATGCTCCCTGATGGAACGGACGTCAGGCGCCTCACGGATACGAGTGAGGAATCGGAGTATTCCCCCAACTGGTCGCCGGACGGCGAGCGCATCGTATTCCGCTCCTTCTCGCCCGCCCGCACGGACTTCCTCTACGTCATGAACAGCGACGGCAGCGACAGGCAGCACATCCTGACCGCCAATCGCTTCGCCGGCGATCCGGATTGGAAGGGAGCCGGGATCGTGTACTTCGAGGGGCGCTGCACGATCGACGACTGCTGGTCCGACGTGGAGAAGATGACCACCGAGATTTACGTCATCCAGCCGGATGGCAGCGGGCGCACGGCGCTCACATTCAGTTCCAGGTGGATGCGAGGACCATCGTGGTCACCGGATTTTGAGAAGATCGTGTTTTCATCCGGCAGTCCATACACGCTTCAGGTCATGAAAGCCGACGGCAGCGGACAGGAAGGCCTCATCGCACTGCCGGGCGATGCGATCGATCCCGCCTGGTCGCCGGACGGCGAGTGGATCGTCTTCGCCACCAACCGGCACGTGAAATTCGATATCTACATGGTCCGGCCGGACGGCACGGATCTGACCCGTCTCACGGACGATCCGCACAACGACGAGCAGCCAGCCTGGTCGCCGGATTCGAAGTTCATCGTTTTCTCATCGGAAAGGGACTCGGAAAAGGACGGGGAATCCGAGATCTACATACTGGAAATCGCCAGCGGCGCGCTGACGCGGCTGACGGACAGCCCGCTCAACGATGCGATGGCGGACTGGGCGCCCTAGCCAATCGGCGGGGCATCGTTGGCCGGATTTCGGTGTAAGCAGGAGTAGGATTATTCTGTTTCGAAGGATCCGATATGCGTGAACTGCATCCCGATATCGCCCGCGTGATCATTTCCGAGGACGAGATTCAAGCGCGTGTGGCGCAGATCGCCGCGCAGCTCGAGGAAGATTACGCCCACGCCGACGAAATCTACATGGTCGGCATACTCAAGGGCGCCTTCATCTTCCTCGCCGACCTGGCGCGCTGCCTGCACAAGCGCCACGTCGTCGATTTCATGGCCGTTTCGAGCTACGGCATGACGGCCACAACGACCGGCGCGGTGCGTATCCTGATGGATCTGCGCGAGCCCATCCAAAACCGCCACGTGTTGATCGTCGAGGACATCCTCGACTCGGGCAACACGCTCGCTTACCTCTATCACACCCTGCAGGAACGCCGGCCGGCGTCGTTGAAGACCTGCGTGCTGTGTAAGAAGCAACGGGAACACGCCGACGTGCCGATCGATTATCTGGGCTTCGAGATTCCAGACGTGTGGGTAGTGGGCTACGGCCTGGATTTCGCCGAAACGCACCGCACGCTGCCCTACATCGGGGAACTCAAGCCCGAGATCTACCAGAACGTGGAATGATGTTTGCACACTACACCCATTTCGAATTGCACGAAACCGAATTTCGATAACGGAACTCGCAGGTGATGCCGTCCATCGATCTGCCCGAACCGGAACGACAGGGAGCGCTTTCGCTCGAGGAGGCGCTCGCCGTACGCCGTTCCGTGCGCGAATTTACTTCCCAGCCGTTGAGCGCGCAGCAAATCTCGCAGCTTCTCTGGGCGGCGCAGGGACAAACGCATGGCAGCGGCCTGCGGACGGCGCCTTCCGCCGGCGCGCTGTATGCGCTCGAAGTCTATTTGATCGATTCACGGGGGGTTTTCCACTACCATCCTGAGGGACATACCTTGTCGGCGCACGTCGCCGGCGACGTGCGAAAAGACGTGTGCCAGATGGCGCTCGGACAGGAATCGATCCTGCAGGCGCCGTGCACGATCGTGCTGGCGGCCGTGTTCGAGCGCACCGCCATCCGCTACGGCCCGGAACGCACGCCGCGCTACGTCCACATGGAAGCGGGCCACGCGGCGCAGAACGTCCTGCTTCAGGCCGCAGCCCTGGGGCTGTGCGCCGTCCCCATCGGCGCTTTCGAAGACGAAGGGCTGCGTGCGCTTCTCGCTTTGCCCCTGGATCACGAGCCGCTTTACCTCATTCCCGTGGGGTATCCGGGTTGACGGCGCTTCGCGGTTGATTTTCCAGAGATCATCCTTTAGCGTACTTTAAAAGAAATCGATCAGGTCCGATCTTTCTTGTGGCAAATTGTATTGCTGGAATACAGAAATAATCAAAATACATTGTCTGTGCTTGTTTCCCCGATTACGCATCGGAGTATAATCACGAGGGCCGTGTGGCATCGTTCGTGCATCGTGGCGTGCCACACGCATGAATACATTGGGGTACTCCATGGCCAGGGACCGTAGACCGGCGGAAGATTTAACCATCGCAGAACTCGAAGCGCTGCTGGCGCGGAAGAGGCGCGAGTCGCGTGAGGCGCGCCTGCATCAGTTCCGGCGCAGCGGGCGGGCGATGCGGGTTCGACCCGCACCGCAAGAGATCCAAACACGATAAGGAAAGCAGGGGCGGTGCGCGCAAGATCTTCAACCGCTTTCTGCTGGTGATCGAAATCCTTGCCGTTTTGGGTCTGGCGTTCGTGCTGTTCAGCGGCGTCGATGCGCTGCAGGAACTCAACCGGGAATCGGCTGCGATGTTGGAGGGAAATCCGACGCCCACGGCGTTGATCTCGGCGGTCGTCTTGCCCTCCGGCCACACCCCGCCGACTTCGCCCGGCGGTTCGCAGCCGAACGAGGCGGAAATTCCCGAGAGCATGCGCAGATTGCTTCAATCCATGCCCTCGGTGGAGGTACCTACGCCTGGTCCGGAGCAGGCGCGTAACATCTTCATTCCCGCCCTCTGGAACGCGCCGGCGCCCGTCGTCCAGGGAGACGGCTGGGAACAGTTGAAGCGCGGCGTCGGGCAGCACATCGGCAGCGCCAATCCGGGTGAAAACGGGAACGTCGTCCTTTCGGCGCACAACGACATATTCGGCCAACTGTTCCGCGACCTGGATCAACTCAAGCCCGGAGATGAAATCCTGATCAACACGGCTTCGCGCCAGTACACCTACCGGGTAACCGGCATAAGCATCGTCGAGCCGACGGACGTGAGCGTCATGGAGTCCACCCCTCGTCCGACGGTCACGTTGGTTTCCTGCTATCCATACCTGGTGGACAATCAGCGCATCGTGGTGACCGCAGAACTGTCCGACGGATAGAATCTCGAACTGAGATCCCACAAATCGGGTAGAATGGCTGTCATTCCATTCTTCGAGGAGGCACATCTTGAGCAGCAAGAAAAGTAAGAAGCGGGCACGCAAACCCAATCTGCCGCAAGAGGCGTATCTTGCGGCGAAGGAAAATGAGGCCGCGTCCCGCGGTCCGGAGAGCAAACAAATTGGTTTCAATCCGGATTATTCCTACGTGATCAAGGATCTGAAACGCATCGCCGTGTTGGCCGGCTTTTTCATCTGCCTGTTGGTTTTCTTGTCCTTTTACCTGCGCTAGCCGATTCCATTTGCTGAAAGCTGCGAGGGTACATGCGAAGCAGCGACGATAAACTGCGGGTACGATTCAGCCTGCGTTGGAAAATTACGCTCCCATTCATGTTTCTGGCACTGATGCTGGCAATGGGAGCGATCGTCATCGTTAACCGGCTGTCCGTTGAATCGGAACAGCTGCAGTTCCTGCGTCAACTGCTCGACAGCGGCCAGCAAGCGACGGACGAAGTAGTGCGCATCGAAGAGCGCTTGTTGGAAGTCGAGCGCGCCGTCGCCAACACCGAAGGCGTGGTCCCGGCGGTCGCCCTGGGCGACGCGGAAGAATTGCGCCAGAAAATTCTGGGGCTGATCATCAACTCGCGCGTCGACGTCGCCGTGATCCTCGAGCGCGACGGCACCAGTCTGCTGACCTCCCGCCGCACAGGCGCAGAAATCCCCGAAATTTTGCGCGGGGAAGGCTTTTACAGCGATTGGCGCTTCGTGCGCCAGGTGCTGCAGTTGGATTCCGGCAGCAGCGCCGTCGTGGACGAAGTCGGTGAGAAGCAGGTTGGTCTGGAGAGCATACGCCTGGGTGACGATGAGGTGCAGGTGCTGTTCATCGCCGCGCCGCTGCTCAACGAATCCGGCACCATACTGGGCGCGGTGCTGACCGGCGCGTATCTGGATAACGTCGTCGAGCAGTTGAGCCAGAGCGCACGCACTGCGATCACTTTCTACGATGCTCGAACCGGCGAACTGCTCGGCACGACGTTCGAAGACAGCTCGACGTGGGATCCTGTGGGTCTGGCGTTATCCCCGGAATTGATCGAGATCGCCCGGGACGTTAACCGGGACGAAGACCCTTACCGCACCATCAAAGTCGCTGGAAAAACCTACGGGGAGATCATCACGCCCTTCACGGTCCGGCAGGGAACGGTGGAATTGGGGATGTTGGGTGTGGCCTTGTACGGCGCCGAGGATCCCGATCTGGCCTATGAAACCTATCAGAAACGGATTACGTCCATCATCGTCGTCGCCGCGCTGGCGCTGGTTCTCGTGGTGTCGGTCGGGCTGTATCTGTCCCACACGATCACGCGGCCGCTGATCGACATCGCCGAAGCCTCGGCGCAAGTTGCGGCCGGGGATCTGACGACACAGGTCGCAGCCCGCAGTGGCGACGAGGTCGGCCTGCTGGGGAAAGCGTTCAACCGTATGGTCGAAGACCTGCGCGAGGGCGCCGTGTATCGCAGCCTGCTCAGCCGAACGATGAGTCCCGAGATGCGTGAGGAACTGCGCAAGACCATGCAGAAAGGGGAGTCGTTCCATCAAGGCCAGGTTGGGCGCGGCACCGTGCTGTACGCGGAAATCCGCGGGATCGCCTTCGAGGAAAGCGAGAAGGATCCCACCGGATTGATGCGGGCCTTGAACGAATATTACGCCTCACTGTCCGAGATCGTGCACCAACACGGCGGCGTCGTGCATGCTTTCGACGGGAGGTCGCTGACCGCCATTTTCGGCATACTGCCGCGCAATTTACCGCCGCAGGTCAGTGCACTTCAGGCGATCCACGCCGGCTTTGAGATGCTATCCGCGGTGCGCGCAATCCAGATCACGGCCGACATGGACAGCCCGCCGACGTGGGACATCGGAGTCGGTTTGTCGACGGGTACGGTCCTTTCGGGAGGCCTGGTGACGGAAGATCAAATGCATTACACGGTCATCGGGGACGCGCTGCAGATCGCAGAAGCGATCCAACGCATCACGCGCGCTTCGGCAAGCACGCGATTGGTCATCGACCAGCAGACCTACCGCTACTTGAGGAGTGTCCGCTCGCAGTTCGAGTTCGGCCGGGAAGGGCAGGTCCAGGTCGAGGAACTGGGCAAAGAAGTAAAGGTATACGAGGTTTCGGATCGCAGCAGCCGCTTGCTCGAATGACGGCCGCTTCTGGCTTTTGGTTCGTTGGGGAATTCGATCTCATTGGTAGGACTTCGGTCATATAGCCAGATTTCGTCCGAAGGCCGTATGCTAAGGGATAACCAGATCAAGGGGATGATATTATGGGACGACGTTGGTTCATGTCCGCGGCAATCGTATTTTCCACGCTGCTGGTCGTGTGGGGCGCTGCAGCGTTCTTTCTGACCACGGCTTCGGCGGAAAGTCTGCCGATGTCCATGCGCCTGGACTCCTTTTTGGGCGCGGATTACAGCGCGGAGGCGGGCGTATCCATTCTGGGACCGTTCCGGCTATCTATTCTTGGGGATACGCTGCGGGATGAGGGTAAATCTTCGGAAGAAGCCTCCGATCAATCGGAGTTGATCAAACTGGCCCTGGAATCACCCATCCCTACGGCCACGGCGCTCAATTTCCAGGGAGACGATCCCTACACGGCGACCCCTTCGAAGTCTCCGGAACCGACCAAGACGGACGAGCCGACCAAAACGCCGAAACCGACCAGCACGCCCAAACCGACGAAAACCGCCACCGAAAAACCGACCTCGAAACCCGCCGACAGCGATACCAAGGCGCCGATCATCTACGACTATGAAGAACGCCATCCGGCTGGTGGAGAATTGGAATCCTGCAATGCGGTCATCCGCGTCTATGGTTTGAAAGTCGTCGACCCGGCGTATTCGAAGGGACTCGAGTGGGTGCGGCTCAAGTATCAGAATCCGGTCAACGGAGAATGGATCTACGGCTCGCCGCTTTACCCCTCTGCCCCGGATGGGTGGGATTTGGGTGAACAATGGGTCGGTTTCTATGATTTGACCATCGAAGTGCACATCAGCCCATCGTGCGGGGAAGCGTTTGCCGGAGTCGCAGGCTTTTCGGATGCCACGGGTTCGACCTGCTCCACCAGCTTTACTGTCAAGGCTTGGGCCAAGGACAAGGCGGGTCACGAGGGCATCGAGACGATCGCCACCTACGAGGTGCCGGAGTCGTGCGTATACGAACCAGAGCCAACGGCGACGCAGGAGCCGACGGCCGAGCCAACGGCTGAACCGACCGACGAACCCACGGACGAACCGACGGACGAGCCGACGGACGAGCCGGTCGATTAATCCTCGCTCGTTTTGAGCGAAGTCGATAAGAGAGGGGCTGTCTGAAAGAACGGAAGACAGCCCTTTTACTTTTCTGTCATTTGAATATTACGGAAGCCGAGAAGGTAATTCTCTAGAGATCACGGATCATAAATTGGGAGTGATCTCCTGTATTTGGAGACCAGGGCGGATCTGAAAATCACAAGCAGAGAAAGTATCCTTTTCGATAGGGGGGATTTCATGCCACAAGTTCCTGATCGACACAATCGCAGATCGATCCGGCCGAAAAAATATGACTACGCCCAACCGGGTGCGTACTTCTTTACCACCTGTACACAAACTCGCACCGGTTTATTCGGTGAAATTGTTG
>JARRPX010000107.1 GCA_037382465.1 Anaerolineales bacterium
GATCATCGCCGCCGGTGTGCTGATCGAGATCCAGGGAGGGGTCATCTGGGTACTGGCGGCCATGTCGGCCGGGTTGTTCCTGCTGGCGGTTGCCAGTGTGGTCCGGCCAAACGAGCGGATCAACTTCGGGCTCTTTAAATACGCCTCGCTCTACATGTTCAGCGCGATGATTCTCGTATCTATATGAACCCCCTTTTCCAGATCGCATTCTTCTCTTCCTGATGATTGAGTGACTTTTTTCTTTCTATCGCAGTATGCGGTACGTCGCTGACCGGAGTTTCGAATGAGAAACACATGGTGGGCCAGGTTATTCCTGCCAGCGGTGGTCAATGTCTTCCGACTAAATAAATGAATCAGCAAGAGATTATTCACGCCTGCCTGCGCATAAATTATCCTGGCACCTTCACATCATTTGCATAACCGGGAGCAGATGAGGCATGAGGGCGTGCAGACGTCAATGCGGCGACACGGATAATGCGAGTGACAGTCGATTTTCGGTGTACATGTTTTAGCGGATTAATATGGCTGACAATAATCGTTGGGGGTAAAGTCCAGACCGGCTTCGTATTCTTTCCTGAAATGCTCAATGTCTGCCTCCAGCCATCGCAGGGATTCTTCATCCGTTCCCGGCCACTTACCCGGATCGGATAATTCTTCGTAAAGCTGCCAACCCACATCCCTTCGTCCCCATTTATCGTACATAACCAGGATCTTGACCAGCGGCTCAACGTCGCGAGATGGGACGAATGGACTTCCGTGTCGTTCTCTCACGCCGTCGGCGATGGACGTTAGAAAATCCTGCAGATCAAACTGCGGTGTTTGATCGACATATGCATCTTCGTCCCAGTAATAAATCCAGAAAGTGCGGATGGGAGGATATATGCAGTCGTGATGTACCCAAGCCAGGTCTATTACGAGAAGATCGAGATAATGAGGATCGTAATCCCAGGGGGAGATTACCCCCGGCAAGTCTGCCACGAGATCAACGATGGTTGTTCCGTCTTTGACCTCAAAGATATGGACTTCACTACCGTCAATGTTGTTTCCCCAAAGGAAAGTGACTGCGATGTCGATGTTGCCATTTTCGTTGACATCCCCCCACCCAAACGGTAGACACGCGAGGGGCGCAGGGTACATTTGATCCATAGGAGATACTGTGAGGGATGCGATTCTCTCGTTCAGCTTTGATGCATCTACGTGGTGAATCAGTCTGGTCCCATCCATATCGGTATAGAAGAATAGAAGATGGCAGTTATTCAACTCCCGGCTTTCATATTGGATGTAGGAGTAAGTATTACCAGCATCGTCGATGGTATCGAGCTGCGGCGGCAGAGGATTATCGAAATCCGGACCCCCAAAAACCATTCCACCCGTATCCACACCAATAAAAAATCGTATTAAATCTCCTTGCGTGTAACCCTCAGCCAGTAGATCATCGAGTATTGGATCCGAAAGGGGAATCGGTGTCGGTGTGGGGGTCGCAGCGGGGAAAGGAGTGTACGACGCTGTTGTCTCGATGACTTGCGTTGCTGCGGCAGTGGCCGCCAGCGTCTCAACAGCAAGGTTGGATTGACCGGCAGCGATTTCGGTTTCCTGGTTGACTTGTGATGGATGTGTAGTATCACATGAGGCCAGGTTCCCAACAATCAAAATGAATGTAAGCAGTAAGCCCGCTTTGGTTCTCATGCGTATTTCCTCCCCTGGACGACGAGATCGTACACTGAATATAGCGCCACAGAGTTACCGGGAAGTTACCGTTTGCATATAACAACCTGTCGCGTAATGAGGAATGGAGGCCGGCCCCATCGTTCATCCATCGGTAAAATATTGTGGTGAGCCTGGCAAGGTTTCAGGTTTCGTTCGACGTCGTGTTACTTATGGGGCAGATCTCGTGAAACGGAAGGTCACCCAGGATGCTCGTCCATTCCTCCTCCGACAAATTTCGTGGTGCACGCTCGCAGGCTGTGGCAATCAAATCTTCGATCGCAAGGTGCCATTGGCGTACCGTGTTATCCACACCGCCAGTGATGATGCGTGCGTTTGTGGGATCCCAAAGGCCGAGATTTACGGCGCCCTCGTGCCCGATCAATGTCTGCAGGACCTCACCACTATGTGCGTCCCAGACTTTCGCCGTCCCGTCGCTGCTTGATGTCACTAGCGCATCTCCGTTATCGATCCAGACAGCCGAGTTGATCGCGCCTTCATGCAAAGTGAAAGTGCGCAGGGGCTTCCATGTTGTCGTCTCCCAGAAGTGAACCGCTCCGTCAGTATCGAAGATGGCAATCTCATTTTGGTTGGGACTCCTTGTCACCCAGTCGATCTTTATTCCCTGGTCTGCGTTTTCGAAATGCGAGACGATCCCACCGCTGTTGGCGTCCCATATTGTGGTGCCTTCTGAGCTGATCGAAATAATCTCTTCGCTGTCCATATTCCAAAGCAGCTCGTCAAAAATATACTCATCTTCCAGGAAGATTTGCGCATCCAGGGCATCGACGTCCGCAACCCAATGGTAGGAGTCTCCATCAGCCGTACTGCCACCCACCAAAATACGTCGGCCGTCAGCGCTCCATATCACAGATCTCACGTTCGCATATCCGCTCCACATTTGAAGCGTATTACCGTTTTTCGCATCGAAAATGCGGATGAGGCCTTCGTCGCAGGCTGCCCACATTAGTGGTGAGGAAAGACCTGGATCGGGGTCGCGCGTACAGCCAACAGCGACGCCGAGGGCGCCATCGGGGCTCCAGGCGGCGTCCAGAAAGCGTTCTCGCGGCAGGTAATCGCCAAGCGGGGTGTAGATCTTCTTTCCCGGTCCTACCAGGTAAGATCTTGTGCCACTGGTTAAATTCCACGCAGCTACCCAACCGTCATTGCTGATCGAAAGCGCACGCTCAACGGACGAGTTCCACCACACATCCTCGATGCGGTCGGTGTAGTGGTCGACGGGTGCGGTTTCGATTTGTTTCAGCTCCTTACCCTCTGCCACATCGATGAGATGGAGGACTTCTCCGCTGGCGGCAAGCAGGGTGTTGGGTTCTCCCAGCCAGATGAGGGCAGCGACACCTTCACCGTAGTCTTCGAAGCGGAATTCGGGCAAAGGCGAATCCGGCGTCAGCGTCCAGAGCACAGTTCGGGTATCGCTTTCCGTGAGCAGGAGTTCGGAATCGTGAATCCAGGTGGCTTTCGAGACTCCGCCCTGATGCCCGCCGAGAACCGTGACCAACTCTCCGGTTTCGATGTCCCAGAGTCTCGTGATCCCCTGGCGGCTTCCGGATCCCGGTTGCGAACCCGAGGCGATGATATATTTCCCGTCCGGACTCCAGCCGATGAAATGGAGAAAACCCCATTGCCCCGGAAACGATAGCAGCTTCTCACTCGTCTGCGCGTTCCATACGTCGATTTCTCCATTCTGTGAACCAGTGAGGATCGTCGTTTCATCAGGCGACCAGGATGGCGAAAGCAGGAAATCATCTATCTCAACATTGAACTCATCAATTCCGGTTTCTACATTCCATACAATTACGGGTTCGTAACTGTAACCGTGCGCTAGAATGCGGTCTTCTGCCGCATTCCACTGCGCTCCTATGGCGATACCCAACTCATCAAACGCATAAATTTGTTCTCCGGTGTTGGCATCCCATAGATGAACGTCGCCCCCTGAACTCCACGTGAGAATGTACTGCCCATCACTGCTCCACCTCGCGCCTCGGGGTGTGTTTTTATGCCCTTCCAATCTCAGCAATTCTTCTCCAGATTGTGCATCCCATACCCGAGCAGTCAAATCCCTCGCCGCCGTAAGTATGCGATCCTCTTCCGGGCTCCAAGTGGCCACCAGAATCCGCTCGGTGTGGCCGCTGAATGTAGTTACAATCTTCTTGGCGTCCAGGTCGTAGATCATGGCGACACCTTCGTGAGGGCCACCGCTGTCGCTGTAGAAGAGGATCTCGTCCCCCGCAGCGTTCCAGGTGACGCCCGAGATTTTTGGGGTTATACCTGTGCCCAGCGAATTGGAATGCAGGCGCTTTCCCGAGAATACGTCCCAAATTTCGACAGTATCGCGCCCCCATACGGCGATCAAATCGCTGTTGGGACTCCACACTGCGCTGCTGCCATCGACCTCGAAGGTGTTTTCTGCTTCGGAAGCACCCAAGGGCCAGAGGTAGGCAATCCCATGAACACCATCCTGCTCCAGGACGAGGAAGTAACTTTCATCGGGACTGAGATAGATGTTGCCCTTGTTCCCATTGGGGACATCGACGATCTGCACGATCTGCCCAGGATGATTCAAGACCTGGCGCAACATCTGGAAGGCGCGATCCGTGTCGGCGTAGTTGGCGGCCTCTACCGCGAGTGTGAGGCTGAGATCCCAATCTCCTTCGTTCAACTGCTGATCCGCATAGGCGGTCAGCTCTCCTGAAAGCGCCAGATCGCGTTGTTCTTCGGCGAGGGTTTGCGCATCCTCGGCTTCAGCTTGCGCGGTGGCCCGAAAATCAGCCTCCATGACCGCTTCGGCCTGCGCCGTCTGGCGGACGACGACTTCCGTCGCCCGGGCGTTGCTCTCGCTGACGGCCGTGTTGCGCTGCGTCCAGGCGAAAATGCCCAGGCCAATGGAGAGAATCATTACGGCAGCAACGGCGATCAGGGTCTGGCGCTGCCGGCGGGTTGCGGCCGCGCGACTCGCCAGCAGATATTCGGTTTGCAGGGCGGTGGGCTGCGGATCCTTGTCTTTCGCGGCGGAAAGCCACGCTTCGGCTTCCTGCAGATCGCTGCCCCGCAGCAGGTAGCCGCCATCCTGATTTTTACGATCCCATTCCAGGGCGCGGGTTTGCAGGCGGGTGTGCATCTTTACCCAGGCGTGATCGGTCTGGAGCGCAGCGATCAAATCCCTCGTCGCTTGCTCGAAAATCTCATCACGATCCTGGAAGAAGATCCAGTTCAGCGCCCGCAGCGCACGCGGGACCCTTTCCGCTTCGATGTCGCTGATCACGATGGGCACCAGGCGTTTGTTGTTCTCAATGGCGTGTTCGATCTCCAGGCCGCAAATCTCGGACTCCACCGAAGTGTCGCTGATGATGAAAACGAAGGTATCCGCCCCCTCGATAGCTTCGTGGACCTCCGCCATCCAATCCACACTCGGCGGGATGTCCTGCCAGTCGTTGGTGGTTATCGCTGTGGTAGCGTGCAGCGCGATCCGTAATCTGAATTACTGTACAAAGAAGCCCTGCGGATTGCAAGCGTTCTGATCTCCTATTCTCCGCCGTCATCCGATCCAATATACAATTTTCCCGGCGCGTTTTCCGGAAAACACTGAGAAGCGCCTTTCCGCTGCGTGTGATTTGGGGGACGCAGCCAAATGGTAGGGGCTTGTGAGGTCGAGAAGCCGTTGAGGCACGTAATTACACGAAAGAATTCTGCAATCACGCGCACGAAGCAAATTCGAGGATTTTACTGACGCCTCTCTGGTGATGTGGCATAAGACACTCGTTCGGGTTTAATTGATTAACCGCGTTCGAAAAATCCGCCCATTAGCGAGGCTTTGTAGTTAGCGCACGATCGAAGGTTTTATCGGCTCACGAACGGCGTGGGGGATCACTCGGTCAATGGAACCGGAGGGAAGTAGTACTCGACCCGGATCCCGTAGTTCACGCTTTCCACTTTGGTGACCAAATCCTCATTCACCACCAGTTGACTTCCCAGTTTCGTATGGATGTGTTGTATGATTGCCGCGATCAAATTGCCGCGATGGAGTGAGATGTAATTCGGTGGGATATTGCTGTTCGATGGGGAGGGATCCGCACAGGTTGCAGTCGCGCCTCCGGTGATGCTGCTCTTTAATTGAGGCGACAGTATTTTCAACGGGATCGCGTCCCCGTCCAGACGAACCGATCCGCCGAATGTGAAAGTAAATTCGCCGGTTTCCTCCCAGACGTACCCACAGCGTTCGTCGTCCTCGCTGTAGATGTTTGTTTGATAGGTAAATTTGCCCTGGCCTTCGATCTGTCCGCTTGAATCGACCGTAAATTGCCCCGACCAATCCGACTGCATGGTGTCAAAAACACGCATGTTGGCCAACCCGTCGACAACCGCATTCATGGTGAATGTGTATTCGCCTTCGAGTGTCGACGGCTCATCGTCCTGCGACGAGGCCTCGTCTGGGGGTGCGCTCTGCGGTATGCCTTCATCGGCTCGCACCTTGGGTCCCGATGCGCATGCGGTTAACAATACGCCAAACAAGAACAAGCTGAGCAAGCGTGATTTTACGGAAACGATCATTCGAAAACTCCTTTCGTTGATCCAATCCCATCGATCCCGCCCATATTATCACAAACGGGGTATATTAAGTCCAAATAGAAGGGCGGCGTGATTATTATCGGGACGCCTGCATCGTTGTTTAATATTACATATGGGACTATAATTATCCACTATTGGGTGTGACCAACAGTGTATGCGCTGCATCGCCTGCTCCTATCGATTTCAATCCATGTGAGCGCCGTGTGCTTGCCCCGGAAGGGCGGAGTTCTTCACTGGTGAAGCAGCCTCACTCACTTGACGTGTCAACCGACAGTGGAATACCCCGTTCGTCCGGGGTTGATACTTCGAAGTCGATGGAACTCGAATTAATGAATTTCTGGAAGGAGTCGAAATGCGAAGCGAGAGTTGGACGATAATCATTTTTGGATTGTTGTTTGCCGTCTTCATTTCGTCCTGTACAGGTTCCGAGCAAGCGCTCGATCAAAATGCTGAAGCGGCGAATTCGGCATCCGAATCGCCGGCCGTTCCCAACGTTGATGACACGGTTGCGGGTCCATCCGTCCTGAATTTGGACGATCCCGGCCTCTATCAGTATCGCGACAAGGATTTTTCCACCAGCATGCGCTTTGAATACGAAGGCGAATCATCGGGAAATGTCACCATTGACGGCGAGTGGTACGCCGGCGCTACCCCCGGCTACAGTTTTACGTTCGACACATCGTTGTCCATGTGGGCAGATGTGGTGCCGTTCACGTACATCGGGATGAACGGCGTGCAATACCTGCTCGCCTCGTACACGGGTTGCTCCGCAGAAACAGAAGACCTTGAAAACCCTTACGACGATTATTTCATCAACGGCCCGTACCTCACGGGCGATGTGCCGCTGGTCGAAAGCGGGATCGAGATTAACGGGACGATCGTCGACCGCTATGAAGTCACTGACGAGAATCAACGCTCTGACGAGGGATCGGCGTTCTATGATTTCGAATTTTTGGATACCCAAGGCAGTGTTTACGTCGATCGTGTCAGCGGAGTGATCGTGCGGCTCGAGCAGACCGGTGCCGGAGTGGATAAGGGTATGGATAGCGAAAGCCCACAAGAGGTGGACATCGACTTCCAGTTGGATTTTGTGTTGAATCCCGACCGGCCGGGCCTGGTGCTGCCCGAAAATTGTGAAAGCGTCGATCCGGGTTCGATGGCGGAAGAACCGGCTGGCGTCTCTGCGGATGTTCCCCTGCCCATTCTGGACGACGCCATGAACATTTCGACACAGGCTGACTTGGGGATTTACGAGTACGACACCCTGTATGATTTTGATGCGATCGTGTCTTTCTACCACGATGAACTGGTCGCTCTGGGTTACGCCGTCGACAACGAATTGGCGTTTTCTCCGACTGCGCTGCTGCAGTATTCGACGGATCAGGAAAGTGTGGTTGTATCGGTCAACGAAAAAAAGGATGGGGACGGATACTCCGTCTCTCTGGTGTATTCGGGATCGTGAGAAATCCGGTCGGAGAGAGTATGTCGATACACAAAATGAGTCGAAACGATCTATTAAAAAACCCTTGCACGCCGCTGAAAGAAAAGAGGAACTACTGATGAAAGCAAGATATTCTGTCCTGATTCTTACCTGCCTCGTACTGACGAGCTGTGCATCTGCTGCACCCACCCAGGTCCTCACGCCCACCCCGACGGAGGGAGCGACGACTTCCGGTATTGAAACCGGTGGGTCGACCATCGGCGTCGAAGGCGAACCAGCGACGTTCACCTGGACCCAGAAACATGAATTTGACTGGATCTCCACCGGCACGGCCACGACTTGCGACGGCAAACACTGGAACCTCGAGCTGACGGCCGAGTTGTCAATACCCGAGCCGAAAGGCGATTACTTCGTGTCGGGCAGCCTGGATTTCGAGGTCGACGAAAAGGGGTCGATTGGCGACCTGCTCGTACCCGTGGAGGGTGAGCTCGTCGTTGCCAACGGTACGGCAGCATTAGAGGATGAAATCAAATTCAGTCTCAAATTCATCGATGATGGCAAGGCCGTTGAAATTACCCTGGCGAGTAACAACACCGGCACGATCGATTATGGCGGAGGCGAAATCGAAGAATTTGGCGTCATATATCCGAACGGTCCGGTGATCACGGCGACGTTGATGCCGTACGACGGCTGCAGCAGCCCGTGAGGGCGCTCGGCTCCAGACGAAATAACCTGCGAGATCGGGTATCGGCCGGGCTAAAAAAATGCCACGAGATAATTTCGCCATCACGAACAAGAAACGAATTCATGGATTTGACCCGCGTGTCTATGGCGAGGTAATATGAGGCACTCTTTGATATTCAACTGAACACAGCATTCGAAAATTCCGCCCACCAGCGGGGCTTTGTCGTGCATCCGCTCGTGGGCGGTTCTGCATTTACTACCTTTATGGCCCCTTTCGTTAAAAGATCGCGAAATCCCGGGACGCTTGTTTGCTGACCGAGATGGATTCCTTGAAATCGAGGGCCATTCGATCGAGCACGATCCCATTTCCATCTGGTTTCGATGGCCGAGCGGTTGACGCCGTTCGGGTTCATGCTGCTGTCGACGGTGATTGCGCAAAGCAAAGAATTCGAGTGGCTTGCGTACGAAGCGGAAAGGATTGTTTCAAGGTTATGCGCAGATGAGCATGTTGTCTGATCTACAATTGCTCCTTAGTAAACTCAAGGGCGGCACCATCGGAGCTGGGCACCATCAAGTCAGGGACAATCTTGCAGCAGCAGGATTTTGTGTGATACGTCAACTGTCGATAAAT
>JARRPX010000108.1 GCA_037382465.1 Anaerolineales bacterium
AACAAGGGCGCGGCCTGGGGTGAGATCGTCATCCCCGCGCCGGATGAAGCAGAAGAAGATGAAGAAGAATCCGGCGTGCTTAGCATCGAGGTGCCGGAGGAACCACCCAGCGAACCGCCTTCCACGTCGGGTAAGTCGGAACCCGCCTCACAGCCCACGAACACCCCCGAGCCGCCCAAGGTCGAATTATTTAGCGGGGAGAGCAGCGGCACAGGGGAAAGCAGCGACGCGGGTAATATTGGCGCCGAGGAGATCTCACCCCCGGAGGATTCGAGCAACCTGCATGTGGGCGCGGCGGCCAAGTTTAATCAATCGCAGATCGCCCTGGAGAAAGAACGGGCGCAGAAAGCGGCACAGGCCAGCTGGGAAGCCGAACAGGAGGCCGCACGAGCCGAGGCGGAAGCCGCGGCGTTGGTGGAAGCATCAGCGCAGGATGTGCAGACCAATCAGACGGCGTTGTCGGCGGCAGTCCAGGCCATGAAGTTTGTGGGCGGTTGGCCAATTGAAAAAATGCAGCAAATCCGAGCAGCCTACGATAAGCGAACGCTTGAAAGAACCCATTCGTCGACGGGGTTACCTTCCTCACTGGCGATCAATACCGTGGCGGCTTCCGGTTATATCGGTTTGAGCGGAGCCGCAGTGACCAGCGCGCTCCCGCGAGCCGTCGAATACGCTTCCAGCTACAGCACGAGTATGCTCAATCCGGGCAACATTCAAATCCCCAATCCCGCTTATGTCGGCTACATGCACGAGCCGCTCTGGGCATATACAAACAATGCCAACCCGGTAAGCGTGATACAAAATGGGTGGGCGAGTCTCGGACCAATCGGTTCGCAATGGGATGGGGTTCTACAAGGCCCCGGCCGGGCGGCGACGGACGTGCAGGTAAAAGCTGTGGTCCCTGAAGGGTACTCGAAGGTCAATCAAGCCGGCCGCGTCGTTCCTCGTCCCCAGACAACCTACATGAATACCGTTCAAGGGCATGGGCAGACGGCAAGTGGATATGGTTCCAACCAACGAATGCTTGTCACGAGCGAGGCGGCGGAGGATCTGGGAGCACGGGTCGGCAACACGTCCCAAGGCGGCAGCAGCGGAGTCAGCTACTCCGAATCGGAGAATTTCGCCCAGCAAACCGGAAGCGTATCTCAGGGAATCAAACCCTCGCAGATGACCGGTTGGCGGTTTCAACTCTGGCGCGAACCGGGATTTTGGCGGGCGGCCAATTCTCTGGCGACGAAAGCAGCAGCCAGGGCCGGTGCTGTCGGTGCGGTTATTACGGGAGGGCTTTCCACGGTCTTCAACGTGACTGCCTACCGTAGGGGCGAAATCGACGGGGCCCAGGCTAGCGCCAATGTTCTCACCGATACCGGCATCGGTGCTGTGTCTGGTCTGGCCGCTGGATGGGCCGGTGCGATGGCCGGAGCGGCCGTGGGCAGCGTGGTGCCGGGATTTGGAACGGTCATCGGCGGCGTGACCGGTTTTATCGCGGGAATGGCCGTGGGCTATGGAGTTTCGAGCGCACTGAATACCATCACAGAACCCCTGCGCACCAAGGTGGCAGACGGAATCCGGGCCTGGCAGGGGATTGCAGAGAATGCGGGCGAGATCGCGAGCAAGGTCGGCGATAAAATCGGGGAAGCGGTTTCGAGCGCCGTTGAAAACGTGAAAGAAGCAGGTCGAGAAGCGATCGAATCCGTCGGTAATTTCTTCTCCGGATTGTTTGGAGGGTAAACGTGGGGATAATACAAATTGGCGCGATCGCTGGGGCACTGCTCGGCGTCGTGATTGCATGGATCGTGTACCGTCGAAAGATCGGCAAGGAGAATGATTGATCATGCCCAAAATGGACGTAACCTTCTATGACACGTTCTATTTCTCGGCCGATCTGAGTAAGGTAAACGGATGGTGGAAAGAATCACGCTTGGAGCTCATGGACACATTCTCGCAGATCGGCGCGCAGAAATCCCCAACGACCTCTGCTAAACCCTACGTGAGTAAGTTGTTGAAAGTCTTTCCCGACGGGCACACGGTCGCGGCGCTCCTGAAGAAAGCGAAATACGTTCCGGACTCCGTTTCGCTTGCGGCATACAGCACTGATTTACGATCGGATATCGCCGCGCGGGGGAGTTCCCCATCCTCCAAAACGATCAAGAACGTGCGAAATTTGATCGAACTGTATCATTCCCTCGTCATGCTCACACGGCAGGGTCCGTTGCCGATTAGCATCGAGGGGATTGCCTACTTCAATACCGGCGATCGAAAGCCGACGCTGACTGAACACGTCAACGTCTTCGATGCTTTGTTTGGCTGGGACGGTGGAAGATATTTCGCCTACTCCGAAGATCCCCCGGCTTTCGAAGTGAGCGAATGTCTCCCGCCCAGTTTTGCCCAGCTTCAAGAAGCGGTCGATTACTGCCGATCCGGACGATCCACGAACGGATTGCTGGTTTTGAATCGATCGGTGTGGCTCAAACACTTGCGGGTTTTGAAAAGCAATCCGCAGCATTGGAAGGCAATCATGGCCGACCGATTCGACGGCCCACATTATTCCAGGCTGCTCGATCTGCTCGAGTATGCCACAGAAAAAGACCTGGACGTCATCGCCATCCGGCGCCACGACATCGGGGCCAATCTGGATGATTTTGATTGAACATACGATAAGCGTTGATTTGCTGGTAATTTATAATAGCTTTTAGGGGAAAAGTCACCGGACTGTTCACGGAACTCAAAGCTTTATAATCCCATTATTCATTGTTCGACAAATGACCCGTACCCAAAAGCGCAGCTTCACAAACAATGGCCCTGGCGGCGAGACCAACACAAATTCTGCACCCAGGCTTTGAAGCTGATTGATCAGAGGCAGTCGAAAATTATTCAGGTACCAATCGGTGTTAGCTGAGAGAATTATCTTTATGTTTTCCTTCTGAATGCTTGTAGAGACTTCACCTATAGGTTTTCGCGTTGTCTCTCTTGTTTCACCTTGTTCCATGAAATGGCGTATATCACGGTAGACTGGAGATCTGAAGAAACGAAAGGAGCTCTGCAGGTGCCAAAGCAAGAATTTATTGATTCCTCGGCTTTGGTGTCGTCCTTCGTGGAAGATCCGAACGTTCGTGTCGACGCCGATTTTATAACCCGCCAACGTTGCCCGACTGCAGAAATCAACATCTTCGAAATACATACGAAACCTATCGTCGAAACCTCCGAGCTCTCGAAAAACATCCGCAGTCAACAACATGAAAGTCCCGGCGATCCAATCCGGATAGACAAGATCGCCACGCTCGAACTGTGTAGGCTGATCACGTTGACGCAGAATACGACGCAGGAAAAGGGTCCCCGGTGATGGCATATCTCGAAACGAATCTTGTGGCTGACCCATAGAATCCACAGCCAGTGGGGCAACAATATCACAGAAACCAGCCGCAATCTTTTCCAATAAAGTCAGAAACAAGGGCTCTACCCAACAAACGTCCGGATTAAGGATGCAAAAATAATCTCCACTCGCATGTTGAAATGCCTGATTCTGATTTCGTGCGAAGCCTTGAGATGAGCGGTTGACGATACGTTTAATAGGTGCACCAACCGCCTCTTCGTCGATTTCAACACTATCGCGAACATCTTCCGTGATTAGTATTTCACATTCAGAAAGCGATTCACATGCCGCCAAACTCGCCAACAAGCGGTTAACGAGCGCATTCTGCTCGTGGCTTACGATCGAGATCGAGATCATTCAGCTTCCCCCATCCTGCCGCGCAGGCCATCCAGTAATCCTCGCCAGATAGCGCGCAATTTCTCTAATCGGTTATCTTCCGTCAACAACATCCGGACCAACGTGTACCCGGAAGCAACGATCTCATACGTGAACCAATGCGGAAAACGAATGGCATACATTCGTATCATGACAATGCGATTTCGGCTGATAGTATACCAGCGCTGCGGAGGATGGAAGGTGGGATACAACCGCAACTTCCCTACTCGAACTTCCCGTCGATTTCCCAGAACATGATCCAGGTGGGCGTCGCAGGCGACGATGATCGTATAACCTTGGCTGAGTGCACGCAGACAATATTCGGTGTCTACATAATCCATGAAGAAATCTTCGCGATAGCCACCCAGTTCTTCAAAATACTTCAGGTTGATCATCGAGCCTGACGTGATCACCGTCGAGACGGATTCGAGAATGCCCGTATTGCAGTAAGCTCTCTCGTAGAACGGGCCGAAACGTGGGCGCAGGTAATACGTCGGCTTATCCAGCCTGCGATTGAAGATCCGAGGCGCCAGGATGGCAATGCATTCGGGATCCTTCGTCTGCGGATAAGCGTCGCAAAGCTGTGCGACCATACCGGCTGCTGGCCGGCTGTCTTGATCAAGAGTGATCGCCCATGGATAACCCAGTTCTATTGCGCGTTGCAAGCCTCGATTGAGTGCGGCGGCGATGCCAAGGTTTTGCGGATTACGGTATATTTCAATTCGTTTTGATTTATTCGAATCAATCCAGTGCAATTTTTCTGGTACGGAGTTATTATCGACGATGATGACATGTGGAACCATCGAAGAAAGGCTGGCAATATTGCTAG
Organism: Anaerolineales bacterium; assembly: GCA_037382465.1. Classification (NCBI taxonomy): domain Bacteria; kingdom Bacillati; phylum Chloroflexota; class Anaerolineae; order Anaerolineales; species Anaerolineales bacterium. Next base: position 4,578 of record JARRPX010000108.1, read on the forward strand.
CAAGTTCCTTGGATGGATCATAGGTGACAAGAATCCCGCAGACACCCGAAGGATGAGGTGGTTTGCTTTCAAACATGGTGAGGTTTTTCCCACATCAGGCCGATCGGAGACAATTGTACATCGGGTTTGACATTAACCAAGCATGAATGGATTATTCGACAGCAAGTCTCCTTGCAATAATCCTACGAAGAAGTTCGATCCGACCTTCCGTCTTCTTCCTGAATTCAGGAGTAGGGTGCCTATAAGATAGGTTAGGGTTGAAATAAGGATCGCCAGCCGTTATCTGTGCCTTAAAATCTGCATACCCTTCGATCAAGTCGTTTGTGGGGATATATCTACCTCGGGATACACTTTCGTGATGAATTAAACGAGCGAAGGGCGTATACATGACCCGGTAACTATACTGTACGATACGAAGACATAAGTCAACGTCCCCGAAGGCCAATTGATAAGCTTCATTGTACCCGCCGACGTCGTCATAAACAGCCCGCGGCACCATCATGCAGGCGCCCGTAACAGCAAGATAATTCCGATACCACTCTGTCGAGCCAAATAACCCCTCTTCCCCTTCCCGCAAGCC
>JARRPX010000109.1 GCA_037382465.1 Anaerolineales bacterium
CTGGCGCGGGGCAAAACGGGACGCCTGATCGGCAACCTGACCGGTCTGCTGGCAGCGCTCAAAGGACTGCCCTCTGCTTACGATAAAGATCTTCAGGAGGACAAGGAACCCGCCTTCGACTCGTACGACAGCCTCAGCCTGCTGCTCCCTGTGCTTGCAGGTTTGATCCGGACCCTGAAACTGCACCCGGAACAAATGCGGGAGAGGTTGAGCGCCGATCTGTTCGCCACCGATTTGGCCGACTATCTGGTAGGTAAAGGAGTGCCGTTTCGCGAGGCGCATGCATTGATCGGAAAAGCGGTGCGCCTGGCTGCGGAAAATAAGACCTCGCTGGAGGATCTGACGCTCGAGGATTATCAATCCGTAAGCGAGCACTTCGCAGCCGACGTCGCCGAGATTTTCGACATTAACGCCTCCCTCAACCGCAGGGATGCGACGGGGGGAACCTCTGCAGCTGCGCTGAAAGTACAATTAAAAGCGGCGAAGAAAGCGCTGCGCTGAGAAGGAATCGACGAAGTGCACAGTCGCCGATGGGTTCGCAGCGGTCGAATGAATTGCGCTGCGGAACGCAGCTAGTTGAAGGTCAGTAATTGAAACAGGACCACGCCCGCAGCTGATACTGCTGCCACGGCAACGTTCGCCCACTCGACGGCCCCTGTACGCACATCCGCTATCCGCTGCAAGATCGATTGTAACGGTCGATTCAACAAAACCACGATGACCGCAAGCAGCAAAGAAAATATCAGCGGGACGAGGTTTTCTTGAGAAAGCCCGGGAGAGACGATCGCTGCATGCACCCAACGAAGCAGCATGAAGGAAACCATTCCCCCGGCCACGACGGCGAATTTCCTGCCGATTGAATCCTGCGGCGAGAGATTCACGAAAGGCAGCAGCCATCCGAGCACGGCGATTCCGGTGATCAAGAGGAAGATACCGAAACCCAAAACGACGGCAAATGGGACCCCCCATTCGACGATCAACACCGCGTCGCCGCCGGGCGTGAGATTGCCTAACGAGAAGGTCACACCCTCCTGGATCATCGCAACCGGTCCCCACAATAAAAACGGAAAGACCGCCGGGCGCCTTCGAGACCACAGCAACGAAAAGACTATCGACGCGAGCAGCAAATTGAACAGTGGCCCCGCAGCCGAGGTGATGCCCCAGATCGCCCGTGGGGACGCCGACCCGAGCGTTCTCGAGCCCCCAAATGGATCGAGGATCACACCCGCATCGTATCCGTAGGCGCGGTGTGCCAGAAAGTGCCCGAATTCGTGCACCGCTTCGCCGAGACAGAATACAAAAGTGAAGGAGGCAAAGAGGAACAACACCGGCTTTAGGATTGACTTTCTAAGCGAGAGAGACGGATCGTCAGGCATAATCTCTATGATCCTTTTCGAAAAAGAAGGCAAGTTTACACCCTGGCACTACACCTGGCTGCAGCATAGGTTCTCTGCCTTCCCTCGGCCAGAGTGCATTCAACGAGAGTTCTTTGATTTTTCCATCCAATCGGGAATACCCGCCGAGTTTGCCCGATCCTCGAAAGAGCGCCCGGAGTCTGATGTCAGCGTCTCGACTATGATCGAACTTGCCACCGGGACAAACACACGGTAATCCCAAATCAACAACCCCAAAACGATGGGGATCAGTACGAGTGCGACGCGGAGGATACGGATCAGCTCATCAGCCGCATAGCCCTTCAAGCTCATTATCCATGCTATCACGAACAGCAGGAATGGGAAAAGAAAAACAAATGCGATTGCGAGTTTTGACAAAAATCCCAGTTGATATTCGAGTGCAACACCGGAATCGGCGCCTTCTTTTTGAATGAAACCGATGATTTTGTACTGAAAGCGGCGACCCCAAAGACCCATGCGGAAGCGCGTGACATTCGGCGAAGCCTTTTCGATTTTAAGTTGACTGAATACTATCGTCGTGTCGAGATGAAAAATGCCCTTTCCCATGCTTCTCGGAAATATTCGTCTTTGGACGAGTTGCTCGAGGCGTTGGATACATTGCGATGGCAGTAGAGACGTCGTAAATCTATGTTGTCGCATTCATCAATCCTGGTGCATCATCCAGGTATGTCTCCCAAGCGAATCCGCAAATAATCGCCGAAAAAAATATCGATTTCTGCGGAGAAACGTGTGCGATTTCCTTGACCCTAGGCTGCTGCCGGTTCTGGCGCTTGGTTGGGCCAATGGTCGACGATGTACTTCGTCAGCAGCGCACCGAGTATCAGCGAAATCCAGAGCAGCCCAAACAGCATGGCTTTTGCCTGTGCCATGTCTGCGCCGGGAGTGTTCTGTACCAGGTTGATGAAAATATCATGCACGTAATGGAAGACAATCGCCGGCAGCAGAGAACCTGTTTCCAGGACGACATACGTGAAGAGCAATCCCATGAAAAAGATACTGACGAGATCGACGGCTGCGTACAGGTCGAAATCCTCCAATTTAAAATGCACGATGGCAAAGAGCACCGCCGCCAGGATCACCGCCCTGCGTTTGGAGAACAAGCGCAGGAACAACACCAGAATGATCCCTCGGAAGATAACCTCTTCCCAGATACCCCGCGTGAGACCTTTGACCCAGCGCAGCGCGGGCACCTTGGTCCAGTCGAGTAGAAAGTGTCTGGTCAGCAGCGATGCTAACAGGATGCTGCCCAAGGTCAGCGCGGCAAGCAGCAGGCCCAGCAATACGTTGCGGACGACAGGTTTCATCGGCAGCAGGCGGATGTCGTAGCAAAATTCCCGCAGCGATTTGCGACCGTTGGGCAGCCCCAGAACGTAGGGCATGACGATCAGCGCCAGGATCCCCGCGGCAAAGAAGTAAAGCAGCGCTGGGACGTACGTTCCCGGCAAAGTTTCCAGAATCCCCAACAACAAATAAATCACCGCGGTCAAAGCTATGGCAGGTCTGGGATAGTTTGCCAATCTGGAATTGTAATTTTCTTGATTCTCACTCATGATGACTTCCCTCCCAAGCAAAGCGATAGACGAAATTAGCAGATCAAGGATCAACTGCCCAGCAGCAATAATCCTCATCGGCGGGAAAGGGGAATTCCACTTTTACTGCCACCCCCTTTTCACCCTGCGATTCACAATTGCTTAATGAAATTAGAAAAGCCGACACGTTCGGAAAAGCCGTTCTTGGCGTAGAACTGCCGGGCGTAGGATTCGGCGCTTCGGCGGTTGTTGAGCATCAGACGATGAGCGCCTCTGGATCTGGCCTCTTCCTCCGCAGATTGCAGCAGCGCCCGGCCCAATCCCCGGCCGCGAGCTTGTGAGCCGACGATCAAATCCGAGATGTACCCTTCCAGTCCATGAACCGCCGGAAAGGGGATCCAGTGGACGACGAGATACCCGAGGGCTTCGCCGTTTGCCCCTCGTGCGACAAATACACTTCGCTTTTGAGAGTCCTCAAGGCAGTCCCTAAGCTGCGCATCTGCCTCAAGTGAAATCGCCTCCGGATCCTGGGATGTGTCTTTCTCCGCCTGGAATTCGACGATGATTTTGGCGATCTCCGGAATATCATCCAGCGTGGCTCTACCGATCATTACCCCTCCAAAAATCCTTTAGGTCTACACACCTGCTGCGTCGACGCTCCATTGGATAAGTGATGATTTGATCTCCGGATACGAGCGATGGAGCCTATTAAAGCATTCGTAACAGAATCGCGGATAATCATTCCATCTCACAAATCTGCTTTAACGCCCGAAATTCCGTTTCTATACCTTCGAGCAGAGTCGCTTCCATTTTCTTACCGATGAACAGACTCATAACGTTCATGGGAAACTTCCAGCGAATATTAATTTCCGTCGATACCTCGCTTCCCCCTTCGATCTCCTTGACCAAATAACGTACAACGAACGTATGTATCCTGCTCTCGATGTGGAATCCTATGAGCTTACCTTCGACGTATTCTGTAATGCTGCCGTGCATTTCAAGCTCGTTGCCATCCTCTTCGATAGTCTCTTTGAACGTCGTCCCTATCTTGTCCGGCGTTTCGACGAGGATCTCCCCACCCTTTACATTTTTCTGCCACTGCATGGCCTTGTCCGGATCCGAGATCCATGGAAAGACCAGCTCTGGAGGCTTCGATATCTCGACCCCGTGTTCGATATTCATGCGAAATCACTCACCGCTAAAAGGAATCCATCGTGTACGTATCCCTCACCAGCCTAATTGGATACGTTTATTTTCTGCTTTTTCGATGCTTCGACGCGTCCATTCCGGCACTTCCGACGAGTTCATGATTTCTTGCGGCGTCATCCAGTGCAGACCCGCTACCTCACCCGCATCTCCGATACTCGGGGTTCCGCTGCGGTATTTGCAAAGAAAAACGACATCGACGACGGGAAACCCGTCGTCCGTGGAAAATGCGACGCTTTCGATGTATTCCGTCTCGTCTTCGATCTCGACCGTGACCTCCTCCAGGATTTCACGGCGCAGCGTGGTTTCCAGGATGTCGTCTTGATCCGGATTCCCGAAAAATTCAACTTTCCCGCCGACCAACGTGAGGGCCCCAGGAGCATGGCTTTCCGCTTCTCCGCGAACAACCAGCAGGTAACGACCTTCTTTGAAAATGGCGCCTTCGACGTTCACGATATGCCGGTACGAGTCCATTGGGAGAATTCCAATTCCGATTTATTGACTTCTGTCAGGTCAATCGAGAGTTGTTCTGCCCACGGCTGACGCAGTAGATTCTATTTCGCCGGAGTGAGTACCTTTTCCATTTTTATCAACTGCAAGGGCACACCATCCAGATCCTGTTCGATGGCGCCGGCTTTCTCATACCCGAGTTTGCGATAAAAGCCCTCAGCCGTTAAACCAGAAAGCAGGTAGATCCGCCGCAGTCGACGGTCGAGAGCTTTGGCTTCAATTGCAGCCATCAACTTCCTGCCGACTCCCATACCATGCTTTTCGACGGCGACGAACA
>JARRPX010000110.1 GCA_037382465.1 Anaerolineales bacterium
GAGGGGGTCAAAGTATCGGGATGGACGATACACGTCGGAAGCGAACCGTATAATTCAGGCTCTATCGAGCGGGATGGGACAGGCTTGAATCCCGGAAGTTGGGTCCTGAACGATTACCAGAGTTATTATTTCCATCCAAATCGATCGCTGCGATTTTACGGCAACGCCAGCAACGACGTCGATCGCCTCAAGATTCGGATCAACGCTCCGGCTCGCCCGATCGATGTTGGAGAAACCGATTTCACCATCGAGTGGTGGATGAAAGCACTACCAGGCGAAAATGCCGCCCCGGTCCAAGAACCGATCTACGAAAATTGGGTACTGGGCAACATCATCCTCGATCGCAGCGTGACCGACGACAATGGGATTGGCGAATACGGCGTATCGCTGCAAGGCGGCCGTATCGCCTTCGGAACCAGGAACGGCATCCCCTACGAAAGTCATACCATCCTCGGCGACATTGTCGTCACCGACGGCGTCTGGCACCACGTGGCCGTGACGCGCAGTCTCGACGGCGGGATGCAGATCTTCGTCGACGGCCAATTGGACGTCGCGGGGCAAGGGTTTAACGGAGACATCAGCTACGTGGACGGTCACACGGCCGATCACCCCAACGATCCCTACCTGGTCATCGGCGCCGAAAAATTCGACTCCGATCCATTAAATCGCCCAGCGTTCCACGGCTGGCTGGACGAAATGCGCTTTTCTTCCACCATTCGTTATACGAATAATTTCACGCCGCCAAATGCCGCTTTTATCTCCGATGCCGATACGCGCGCCTTGCTCCATTTTGACGAAGGCATCGGCGACGCGGCGAACGACACGACGGGCTTCGATGGCGGACCGAGCAACGCCTACCGCAACTATGGGGGGGCTCCTACCGGACCGGAGTGGTCCACCGACACAGCTTTCGAATATCCGGAGCCCACGCCGACTCCTACTTACACGCCCACTTCCACGGCCAGCGCGACGGCCACCGATATCGGTGCACCCACGGCGACAAACACCGCCACCGCGACGGATACCGCTACAGCCACGATGACGGCCACTGCTACCAACACCGCCACTGCGACCAATACCCCCTTCGACACCGCAACGCCCACGCCCACGGCCACGCCGACCGGTACCCCCTTCGACACCGAAACGCCCACGACCACAGCCACACCAACCGATACCCCCATCTCAACGCCCACCGCCATCTTCGAAGACGTCCCCTACGGTCATTGGGCCTTCGACTACATCAACGCCCTCTACAACGCAGGCTACGTCGCCGGATGTTCGTCCGAACCGCTGCTGTATTGCCCGGACAACATTCTCAACCGCGCCCAGAGTGCGGTCTTCGTGCTGCGCGGCCAATACGGCGCCATTCCCGATCCCCCTTATGCCCCACCCGCAACGCCATCCTTCGCCGACGTCGATCCGAGTTACTGGGGTTACGGCTGGATTGAAAGCCTGTGGACCGATGGGTTCACCGCCGGTTGCGGAACTGATCCTCTCATTTTCTGCCCCCTAAGAGAACACACACGCGCAGAGGGAAGCGTCTTTTTCTTGCGGATCATGCACGGCGTAGAATACGAACCACCACCAGCAAGCGGTATATTCACGGATGTCGACCTGGGTGCCTGGTATGCAGATTGGGTCGAAGCGGCCTACAACGACGGCATTCTCCCGGCCTGTGACGCCGATCCCCTACGCTTTTGTCCGCAGGATGAACTCGATCGCGCCTGGGCGGCCTACATGATGGTCCAGGCCAAGGGCGGCCTGCCGCTGGAATGAAGCGCCGTCTCACAATGTTCGGCAGCTTTAATACTTATTGCCAAACACCTTCCCTCTTCGTTCCAACAATTTCGAGGATTTATTACTGGGATATGGTCTTTATTTTGAGCGCGTATACTTACAAACTTCCACACGTGATCCGGACTTGAATTCCTCACACGATCCGAGCGAAAATATCCGTTCGAGCCATTCTCGATCCGGGCTGTTTTCGAAGTCCGCCGTTTCATCGGAGGTGACGTACCATATCGAGTCGGCGCTTACTCTCAAGTCGTTGATCAAACGTTCGACATCGTCCGGGATTTCCGATCCGGCATTCTCCATCTGCGTGGAGCCCGGAATCGAAAAAGGCAGCGAGTACCAACGTTGTGGCAGCGACCAACGGTTCATCCAGAAATTCCACAAAGTCGTGCCATACGAATCCAACAAGACTACATCGTGCGTTGAAATCTCCCTTGAGACACTGACGAGCGCCAAATGAAACGCCGGACGGTTATCCCCCCAGGCGGGATCACCTGCAGCCGCCCACCAGGTCAGGATGGAAACGATGCTGAAAACAAACAGCACGGCAACAACGAAGACCCGCGTTGGGATCTTCTGCAGCCACCTTTCACGAATGATTCCTCGAATGGCAACACCCCCGAGGGCCACCGCAGCCAAAACCATGATCGACACACCCAGCGTTCGATATAAAAACAATCGTCGCCACGCAACGGTCCACTGAGCTGCGGAGAAAAGTCCTGAAACTTGATAGGGAATGGCCAGCGAGCGTACGGCCCATGCCGCACTTGATGCATACGGATCCAGACCCCTGGTTTGCATGTGGTCATAGGCTTGATGCCACGGTACGAGTACGGCACAAAGCTGCACAACGACGCCGAGTGCCAAAACGACACTCAACCTATTCTTGCCGCTGATATGATGCTCGTCGAGCACGGATTCGATGATAGGGGCGAGCAAAGTTGCGAGCACTGGAATAGCCGGAAGCAAGAATCTCAATCCCCACCCGAAATCACCGGCCCATCGCTCGCGGTAAAACAACCCCTGTGCGCCGGCCAAAAATCCCGCGAAGAGCAGCACGAGCAGCGAGTAATCACGATGGCGGCCTTTCGCTATCCGGCGCAGCGAAATCAAACCCAGCAACAAGGGAGGCGAAAATAGAAAAATGCTCTTGGCCGGACTCAAGAATGGGCCGAGCGTTGCCGGTAAAAGATCGATGCTGATACTCTCCCAAAAGTGTCCTGCCAGAAAGAGGTAATAATCCAGCGTATACCGGGCGAAAGGGCCTTTGCCCGACAAGGCCATCAAAATTCCAATACAACCAAGGATAATCCCGAGGACAATCAGTACGAGACGCAACCATTCCACCCTTGTTTTCTGAGAACGCAGCCATCGGGCGAATGTCACACATGCCAATGCCGGCACGAGAACGGCCACGTTGTTCTTCGCCAGTACGCCGCCCAGTATGCTAACGCCAAGCAGGACGAAGGATGACCTGCGTCGACCATTTTCATCCCCATGCAAACGGGCCCATCCAAGAAACGCCAATGTACTCATGCTCATGGCGAGTGTGTCGCGAAAATAAGTCTGCGCGTAAGGCCAGGCCATCGAACCGGCTCCAAAGAAAAGCGCACACCAGATCGCAACACGTCGGGCATACTTGAGTTCCACGACGATTAAATAAACCAATCCGGCGCACAATGCGGTCAGCAAGATGTTGAGAGAAAAAAGACTCTGGGCAGCGCCGAGGTCGAAAGCCTGAGCAGCTTTCATGAGGGCCGCTCCAAGTACGGCCTGTCCCGGTTCGATCTGAGTCGCCGCATCACCCAGGGGGATCAAGGCCTGAACCCTTTGATTGCCAAACACCTGGGGTTCTATAAGCTCTCCCCACAGCGCCAGACTCTGTGTTCGCGCGGCCAGGATGTGTTCGTCATCCAGGCGAAACATTCCGTTGAATGTAAGTGTATAGAGGGAGAAGAAGAGGCAAAACAGCAGTGAAAAAGTGCGGATTTTCGAACGGGAATCCATCGCTTCCAATTGCATTATGGAGCTTGCGTGGACCTCTGGCGGGGCGGATCGGCGATCGAACGTCTGCTGCTCAACCAACGTTGACGGTGGACGATCGCCAATGCCAGACTTTGAAGCCAGAGGAAGAAAAACAAAGGCGAAGCCGCCAGTGCGACGAACGTCTTCCATGGATAACGAGTGTATCGGAGCGCATACAGATAAAGCTCCACATCCACCAGAACTGACGCGCATCCAATTGCTGCCGCGATACGCCACAGTAATCCGGCTTCCGTAAATGCCATGTGCAAGAAGAGAAGAACGCTGAAAACCTTAAACGGCAAGGCAAAGGTTCGTGGCTTCAACAAACCGGCGGAGATTAAAGACCATCCCTTCGGGCCACGGAAAAGTAGACGCAGAATTTGCGCGGCGTAGTCACGTATCACCTGGAATTGCCCCCGCAGCCAGCGTGCCCTTTGATGCACAGCGCCTCGTGGATCTATTGGCTTGGGATCGTAGACTACGATTTGCGGGACGTAAACGATGGGCTCATCATCCGCGCCTAACAAGACGGTCAATTCCAGATCTTCAACGCTCGTGTGCAGGCTTGGGGAATATTTTTCGAGAAGTCCGCGACGGAAGAACATGCCCGTTCCGCGTAATCTTACCGGCCATCCCAGACGAGCTCGCAGCGAATCGCAAACACGATGTTCGACGATTTCAGAAAGGGAAGATAACAATTCGAGTGGCGTCGTTGATGAAATCGACGGTTCGAGGCGCGCTTGCGCCGCACGCGTACCATTGACGAAATACGTTTTGATGCACTCGATAAAATCGGGCGTGACGCGGCTATCCGCATCCATCACGATGATAATTTGCTCCGGTGATGAATGCGGTCTGGTTCTTGTAAGCCACCAATGCAAAGCTGCACCCTTTCCTGCAGGACCACGATCATTTCGCACATGAACATGAACCCCCGCTTGGGCCGCAATGGATGTGGTGGTATCGCGACAATGATCTGCGATAACGTGAATTTGCGCGGGATCACGATAGCCAGATCCAACGCGGGATCTCGGACTTCGCACGACTGCCGTCTATTATCTCGATCGACCAATTTACTTACCCGCATGAAGCACCTGCATGATGGAGGAACATCAAAGCGAATCAAATCACGGACACTACCATTCACGACCTCAAGGGTTGGACAGCGTCGGGCAGGGTGTCCCTGGGAACTGCTCGTTGAAAGAGCCACAGGCAGCAGTCGCCGTGGCACCAACGTCTGGTGTCGGGCTCAAGGTGGGGGTGACGATGATGACCTCCGGCTCTTCGATAATCACTTCGCAAGTGGGGCAAACGGGGATTCTCACCTCCGTCAGCTGCGCCGCAGGTTGCGTCTCTTCGCCCAGAATCGTCACATATCCAAAGAAATACAACCCATAACCGAACAAACCCATGATCACCATGCCCATTAACATGCCGATTAGAAGAATCATCACGAACACCCGATTCGATGAAGAATCCTTCATTGCAGCGACAGGTTGAGTGTCCTCAGTCGATGGTTCCGTCATAGGTAATGCTCCTCCTCAATCCAAGACTTCGATCTCGAAACAGCACCAAGAAAAGTTTTCAGCTTCTAAAAACAAATTCGAGAGAATTTACCCTTCTCCGTCCAATTCCAGGTGGTAATGATACCCGAAATGGCAAAAAAAGATACGACCACACAAAGCGGGTCTTCCTGGCGTCAGAAAAACTCGTGGGCCGTAACGATTAATTTACTTCAAAAGGTGAAGATGAAGCATTAACGCAAAACAGCATATTGATCGTGCTGATACACGCCGCCATGGCCATCGTCTCGATAGGCATCATAATAAACGTGCTGGCCTTCCACGGTTACGATGATAAACGTGCTTGGAATTCCCTCGTAGCCCAATCCCGAAGCATGTCCAGCATCGACCTGCCAAACATCATCGACCTGAATCACATTGAAAGCGTGCGTATGGCCACATCCGTAAAATACGACACCATAGTCATCCAACAGGCGCCAGAAACGATCCCGTCGATCGGGGTATGCATCCAAGCTGTCACAAACGTGCCGCGCGAGTCCCGTTTCAGATCCCGCTTGTGGAAAAGCCGGTTCATGACCGAACACGAAAATATACTCCTGGTTTGTCGCTTCTAA
>JARRPX010000111.1 GCA_037382465.1 Anaerolineales bacterium
TTTGGAGGATCGATGATCAAAGTCGGCGTAATTGGCGCCACGGGCTACACCGGATTGGAGCTGATCCGGCTGCTCGTCCATCATCCACAGGTAAATCTGTGTTTCGCCACCTCGAAGTCGCGCGCGGGCGAACGTCTTCCAGCGGTGTTCCCTTCCGCACCGGACGTACCGCTGATCGATCCCGCAGAGGCACCTTTGAAAGACACGCAGGTCGTTTTCCTCTGCCTGCCGCACGCCGAATCGGCGCAGGTTGCCGTCCAGGCGCTGGCTGCAGGCGTTCGCGTCGGCGACCTCAGCGCCGACTTCCGCCTGCGTGATGCCAAAAACTACCAGAAATGGTACGTAGTGGAGCAACCCGCTACGGAACTGCAGCAAGAAGCAGTTTACGGGCTGACGGAAGCCGTACGCGCCGATCTGCCGGGTGCGAGGCTGGTCGCCAACCCGGGCTGCTACCCGACCAGCGTGCTGCTGGCGCTCAAGCCGCTGCTCGATGAAAACGCCATCCACAGCACGGTCATCGTCGACTCGAAATCGGGCGTCTCCGGCGCCGGGCGCAAGCCGAAGCTGACGACGCAATTCGTCGAGGTGGACGGCAATCTTTCGCCGTACAACGTCGGCCGCACGCATCGTCACCTTCCCGAGATGGAGCAGGCTGCCGCCTGGTGGTCGGACGACGCGCCGGCGTTGATCTTCTCGCCGCACCTCGTCCCCGCGCCGCGCGGTCTGCTTTCCACGATTTACGTTCATCTCGACTCGAATTGGAACGAGAAGATAGTGCGCCAGCTTTACGATCGGGCCTATGGAAACGAAGCGTTCATTCACGTGTTGTCACAAGGTGAAACTGCGACCTACGCACACGTCAATTACACCAACCGCTGCGCCATCGGCCTGACGCTGACCGAAGGTGTGCTCATCCTCACCTCGGCCATCGACAACCTGATCAAAGGCGCTTCCGGCCAGGCCGTCCAGAACATGAACGCCATGTTCGGCATCGACGAAACTGCCGGATTACCGGACTGAACCGAGGGCTGCATCCATGCGCGTGATCAAGATCGGCGGAAACGAACTCGACAAATCGGATTTCATGCCCAACTTTGCCCAGGTATTACGCGACATGGACGAGCCCACCGTCATCGTGCACGGCGGCGGCAAGGCGGTGGATGAACTGCAGCAGCGCCTGGGTCAGGAAACGATCAAGATCCAGGGCATGCGCCGCACCGACAGCGATACGCTGCACACGGCTTTGATGGTGCTCTGCGGTCTGGTGGGCAAGCAGCTCGCCGCCGCATTGTTGACCGCCGGAGTCGACGCCGTCAGTCTGTGCGGGGTGGATGGCGGTCTGCTGCGGGTGAAGAAACTGGAGATCCCCGACGGAGACCTGGGCTACGTGGGAGAAATCATCTCCGTGCGCGCCGATTTGTTGATGGACTTGCTGGCGCAGGGCATCACCCCCGTGATCGCCCCAATTTCTCTCGGCACGGACGGACAGATCTACAACGTCAACGCCGACCAGGCGGCGAGCGCCATCGCCGTGGCGCTCCAGGCCGAACACATCGATTTCGTCTCCAACGTACCCGGCGTGATGGTCGATGGGGAAATCCTCGCCTGCCTCACTCGAGACGAAGCCGGGCAGCTTATGGCCAGCGGCGCGATCAACGGCGGCATGGTCCCCAAAGTACAGGCGGCGCTGGACGTATCCGGGAAAGGCATTCCCAACGTGCGCATCGTCGATCTGAACGGACTCGAGCAGGATCGCGGTACGACGTTCACGATCCCGGATTCCCGATCCGCAAGTACGACTCCCAGGAATGAAGGTGCCCCATGAAACCAAGTGAGATTCCGCAAGCAGAAGCCCGATATATCGTTCCGACTTACTCCCGACCCGACGTCGTCTTTACCCACGGTGAAGGGGTGTATTTGTTCGACAGCGAAGGGAATCGCTATCTGGATTGGGTCAGTGGAATTGCCGTGACTGCCCTGGGCCACAGCGATCCCGAGTGGGTGCAGGTGGTCCGGGACCAGGCCGGCAAGCTGACCCACGTCAGCAACCTGTACCACACTGCACCCCACGTCGAACTCGCCCAGCGCCTGGTGGAATCGTCCTTCGCCGACCGTGTGTATTACTGCAATTCGGGCGCCGAAGCGAACGAAGCGGCGCTCAAATTTGTCCGCAAATGGGCCGGTGTGCATTTTGGTGCGAGTAAAAAACACATCGTGGCCTTCGAGCACTGCTTTCACGGCCGAACGTACGGTGCACTCTCACTCACCTACAAAGCCAAATACCGCATGCCCTTCGCACCCCTCCTGCCGGACATCAGTTTCATACCGTTGAACGACATCGAGGCCGCCCAGCACGCCATCGGAGAAACGACCTGCGCCGTGTTTATCGAACCCTTGCAAGGTGAAGGCGGTATCCATCCGGCGGAAGGCGTTTTCTTGAGTGAACTGCGATCGCTTTGTAATACCCACGAGGCGCTGCTCGTGTTCGACGAGGTACAGTGTGGGCTGGGCCGCACGGGATACCTTTGGGCGCACGACGCCCACGGCGTAAATCCGGACATCATGACTCTCGCCAAACCACTCGCCGGCGGTTTACCCATCGGCGCCACCTTGGTCACCGAGGAGATCGCCAGAGCGATCAAGGTGGGCGACCACGGCAGCACCTTCGCCGCTGGACCGCTCGTCTGCCGCGCCGCCCAGGTAGTCTTCGACCGCATCTCCCAACCAGAATTCCTGCAGGGAGTACGCAGCAAGGGCGAGAAAATCATGAGGCAATTGAAGGAAGTCGACTCCGCGCACATCCTCGACGTGCGCGGTGCGGGATTGCTGATCGGCGTCGAATTCGACCAACCGGTTAAACCCTTGATCGACGCGGCGCGCGGACGAGGCTTGTTGGTCGTCAACGCAGGAGAAAACGTGCTGCGGATTTGCCCACCGCTGGTCATCAACAACGAGGAACTCGAAGAAGGCCTGGAAATTCTTGGCGACTGCATCGCCGATTTGTGAGGTACAGGAGAACCGGTATGAAAAAAACCCGACCCGGGAAACTCAAGGACGTGGAGGGGATCGCACGACTGGTTGGCGTTCATGCCCGCAACGGTAAAATTCTGCCGCGCTCGCCGGAAGCCATCCGGGAGAGCATCGAAGATTGGATCGTGATCAACGGCAGTGAATCGATCGTGGCTTGCGGTTCGCTATATTTCTACAGCCCACACCTTGCAGAAGTGCGTTCCCTGGTCGTCGATGAAAGCACGGAAAGAGTAGGACTGGGTTCGGCCATCGTGGGTGCGTTGATCGATGAGGCGCTGCGGCGCGGCGTGCATACCCTGTTTGCGCTGACGCGCGTGGCGCCCTTTTTCGAACGCCTCGGCTTCACCCGCAGCGATAAGAACTGGTTCCCCGAAAAAATCTGGAAGGACTGCGCACTCTGTTCGGTGCAAGACCAATGCGACGAGAGCGCCGTCGTTCTCCACCTGAGTGATATGCGCCCACCCAACCATGGGAGCTCACATACAAAAACTGGAGGTCAAAATGCCCAAACCAAAAATCAATAAAGCCGTATTGGCCTATTCCGGCGGCCTGGACACATCGGTCATCGTTCCCTGGTTGCGTGAGAACTACGGCTGCGAAGTGATATGTTTCTGCGCCGACGTCGGTCAGGGTGAGGAACTCGGCGGACTGGAAGAGAAAAGTACCGCATCCGGAGCCACCAAGTTGGTGAAAAAAGACTTGCGCGAGGAGTTCGCCCGTGATTTTCTCATGCCCATGGTTCAATCCGGCGCGGTGTACGAATCGCAGTATTTGCTGGGAACCTCAATCGCCAGGCCGCTGATCGCCAAATGGCAGGTCGCTGTGGCCGAGGAAGAAGGCGCGGATGCAGTTGCGCACGGCTGCACGGGCAAGGGCAACGACCAAGTGCGCTTCGAATTGAGCTACAAGGCCCTCAATCCCACTCTGAAGGTGATCGCGCCCTGGCGCGAGTGGGACATTCGTTCGCGGGAGGACGCCTTGGCATTCGCCAAGAAACACAACGTGCCTGTGGCCGCCAAATCCGGATCGATGTACAGCCGCGATCGAAACCTATGGCATCTCTCTCACGAAGGCGGCTTGCTTGAAAATCCGGCGAACGCGGCCGAGGAAGATATCTTTCAATGGACCACCGCACCGGAAAAGGCCCCCGACGAAGCGGAAGAAGTCGAAATCCACTTCCAGGCCGGCGTGCCGGTTTCTGTGAATGGCGACTCGCTTTCGCCGGCGGCGCTGATCGAACGCCTCAACGAACTCGGCGCCCGTCACGGCGTCGGCCGGGTGGACCTGGTCGAAAATCGGCTGGTGGGAATGAAGTCGCGCGGCGTATATGAAACGCCCGGCGGCACGATTCTCTACACCGCCCATCGAGAGTTGGAATCACTGTGCCTGGATCGTGACACGCTGCACTTCAAACAACAGGTCGCCCTGCGCTACGCCGAATTGGTCTACTTCGGTAAATGGTTCACCAACCTGCGCCGAGCCATCCAGGCCTTCATCACCGAAACGCAGCGCAACGTCACCGGATGGACGCGCTTGAAGCTCTATAAAGGCAACGTCACCGTTCTGGGCCGCTACAGCGAAAACAGTCTCTACCGGGAAGATTTCGCCACCTTCGGCCAGGATGACGTATACAATCAACAGGACGCCGAAGGATTCATCAACCTCCGTCACCTCTCCAAAGGGATTTCGATCCGGCGCCGCGACCTGCGGGTTGAAGGACAAGGGAGTGATGGACGTGGCGCTTATTCTCTCCGATCACGAGTGCAGCGGCGCCGGTGTATTCACACGCAACGAAATCGTCGCCGCACCGGTGATCGTCGATCGGCAGATGCTGACAGACGATCCGACGAAGTTGCGCGGCGTCGTGGCCAATGCCGGGATCGCCAACGCCTGCACCGGCCCGAAAGGGTTGGAAGCCTGTAAACGCATGCAAGAACTGGCCGCGGTATGCGCTGGATGTGCCCCCGAACAAATGCTGGTGCTTTCCACCGGCGTGATTGGCGTGCAGCTCGATCTGGATAAAATCGCCGTCGGGATCGAACACGCATGCCGGCATCTATCGGCGAACAACGGAAAAGATACCGCCCGCGCCATCATGACGACCGACACACACCCGAAACACACTGCGGTCAGCGTGGATCTTCCGGGTGGTAAGGTGACCATCGGGGGCATCGCCAAGGGTTCGGGCATGATCCACCCGAACATGGCTACCATGCTGGTGGTACTCACTACGGATGCGGCCGTTCCGGCCGAGGATCTCGACGGAATGTTGAGGGCCGCCGTGGACCGGTCCTTCCACCACATCTCCATCGACGGCGACACCAGCACCAACGACACGGTCCTGATCCTTGCCAACGGCGCCAGCGGCGTGACGTTGAACGAAGGTGCCGCGGAAACGGATTTCGAAGAAGCGCTCGATGCGATATGCGTCGAACTGGCGCAGGCCATCGTACGTGATGGCGAGGGCGCTTCGAAGTTCATCACCCTGCAGGTATGCGGAGCCCGCTCGCAGGATGAAGCCTTGCGTCTGGCTCGTACCATCGCCACGTCCCCACTGGTTAAGACCGCCTTCGCCGGCGGCGATCCCAACTGGGGACGCATCCTTGCAGCCGCAGGCAGGGCGAACGTGTCTCTGGATTCCGGAAGTCTGGCGCTGTGGATCGCCAGCGGCAAGTACGATGACTTGCAGCTGGTCGACGAGGGCATGCCGCTCGATTATGATGAAAGCCTGGCCGAAGCGATTTTCAAGGAAAACGAAATCAGGGTACGCCTGGACATGGGCTTGGGCCAGGCCGACACAACCGTATGGACCTGCGATTTGACACACGAGTACGTCTCGATCAACGCCGACTACCGCACTTGAACTTAGCGTCCGATCGCATCGTAATTTCATTAGCGGCGAGGATATCCAGGCCGCACAAAAAAGGGCAAAAATCATGAAACTGTGGGGCGGACGAATGTCCAAGCCGACCGACCAGCTCGTGCAGCAGCTCAACGCAAGCTTCCCCTTCGACGTGCGCCTGCACCGTGAGGACATACTGGGCAGCCAGGCCTGGGCACGCGCCCTTGCCAAGGCGGGTGTGATCGGCAAGGAAGAAGCCAAGATCTTGGTAAACGGACTGGAAACGATCCTGCAGGAATTCCAGTCCGGTGAGTTCGAGGAAGTGGAGAGCGATGAAGACATCCACACCGCCGTCGAACGCCGATTGACGGAAATCGTCGGGCCGCTGGCCGGCAAACTGCATACCGGCCGAAGCCGCAACGATCAGGTGACGACGGATTTTCGTCTGTGGACAATGTGGGCCGCCGAGCAGCTTGATCAGGCAACCGACGATCTCTGTCGGGCGATGCTGGAAAACGCCGCACGCGATCTGTCCACACCGATGCCTGGCTACACGCACTTACAGCACGCCCAGGCGGTCACCTGGGGTCATTGGATGCTTTCCCACGTCTGGGCGTTGATCCGCGATCGTGAACGATTGGCTCAAGCGCACGCTTCTGCTGCGGTGCTGCCGCTGGGCTCGGGCGCCCTGGCGGGCACTTCTTTCCCCATCGACCGTGCTGGACTGGCCAAAGACCTGGGTTTTGGGAAAATAACCCAGAACAGCATCGACGCAATCTCAGACCGAGATTTTACGCTCGATTTCCTTTATTCTTGCAGTATGATGGGTATGCATCTCAGCCGGCTGGCAAAGTCG
>JARRPX010000112.1 GCA_037382465.1 Anaerolineales bacterium
GGGCGGTTCACGAACCGCCCCTAAATTGGAGACCACGCGTAGAGACGCCCGGAAGGGCGTCTATTCTTTGGGCAACCTCAGGGGGCCGCCTCTACAAAATTCCAACATAACGCGTAAGACTACTCGGTGAAGAGAAAATCGACGAGCCTTTTCCTGGTTGGCGGCGTTCGCCACGACATTCAGTCACTTTATGCGAAACAATCGTGCGCTCACCTGCCGATCGCTTTTACTGCTGGCACCGACCTCTCCGCAGCTTATGACTCCTTGATCGACCTTTTTACAGCCGGGATCGAGAGCATTCAGCGGCGGATCGATGATGCGGGAGGCCGCAATCCCCTTATCCATCAATGCCGTCTTGACCAATTCCGCGCGGCGTGCACTCAGGTGCATGTTGTACGCCGCCGGCCCATCGGGTGAAGCCTTACCCACGAGCTGAACACGCAGCGTCGAGTCCGATTTCATTTGCGTCACCAAGGTCTTGAAATTGGCATATCCCGTTTTGGTGGTACTCGGTTCCAACGCTGCTGCGTTGGTTTCGGCGACGTGGGGCCGGTCAAATTCGAAGAAAATCTCTTTCGGCGCCGGCACGGGCGGAGTGACCGGAGGTTTGGGCGTGGGAGGCTGAGGGGTCACGGGTAAAACACAAAAGCGACCTCGCGGAACACGCGGCGGAATGCAGCATAGCCCCGAAGTCGTTTTCCAAAATTCCGGACATACGATGGGCATTGTAAATTTTTCGCAGCGCCCCTGCTTGTTCACAAATTCGTCCTTGGCGCAGCAGCGGCGTTCCATCCAGGAAGCGCGAACCTCCGGACAGCAGTTCCACTCACTCTCGATATCACCAACGCAGCATTCACCTTTATGTTCCGTCGTCCTTCCCGGGTGGAATCCGATCGGACATGAATAATCTTCCTTCTGCGGCGTTTTACAACCCAACATCTTGCACACATATTTACAACCGGGGAGCCAGGGCGCCTTCTCACACGCTGCTTTGGCATCTGAACCACACACTTTCCTGCCATGGATGATGATGCATACATCCGCCAGACCAATTCCCGGTATTTGAGGCCAGCGTTGAATTCTAGGCTCGGGGTTCGATGACTGCTGGGCGACGTGGGTCAATTCATGCGCCAGGAGCATTTTTCCCGTTGATGAAGCTGGATCGTATGCGCTGCGTTGGAAAAAGATATTGGCGCCGAGGGTGAACGCCCGGGCCTGCAGTGCACCGCACATCAGCGAGGCATCCTTGCAGGTGTGTACCTTCACGCCGCTAAAATTACGCCCCAACCTCGGCTCGAAGAAATCACGCGTCGCCTTCGAGAGTGAACGTCCCGGGCATTGGGTGACGTGATTCTGCGCCTGCGAGGCGATTTCTGGATGGTCTATCCCCTTCGTCCCTTCCGCCTGCAGCACCCCAACCCGGGACGCTTGCGGCTGGAAATGTCGATCGCCCGGATCCGGCGCGCCCAACACATTCTTGGCAATCCGATCCGCTTCCTGCTCATATCGATCGCCCGGACTCCCGACATTCAGCTTGGCTTGCACCGGCGCGCAGCGAGGACAGCCGCCGCCACAGGTGCATGAATCTTGCGCGGATGCTGTGTCGGTCTGCAACGGATCGAGTGTGGGTTGTGCGTTCTTGAAAACCGATCGCCGATTTGGCGAACCGCGTAGCGTGGTTGATTTATCCCTGCCGTACTCCAAAGCCAGCATTGTATCCGCACCCCTTACCCTGGGACCATGGCAGCTGATGCTCGCAGTGACCGGGAATTGCCCACCGCATCCTGGGGTCACGGGCGAAGTACACCAGACTGACGTGCATGTCGAATGCAGCCCCATTATACATCCGAACCCAAGGTTGAGCTGATCGGGGAAAAGGCCCTTGTCGAAATCGGCAGGGGCAGCAGATGAGGACGAAACCGCGAGCGGCGTGCGCGAACACATTTGCGGCGTCGTTATCGTTCGCGCCTGAATATGCGGAAGAATAGATCGGCGAACGTTCGAGTGGTACCCAATCCCGCTCGGTCGATGTCGTAATCCAATTGGCGCACGTTGGGCGCTGTAACCGGTTGGCCCGAGGTCGGCCGTCCATAACCTGAATCGGGCACCACCCGCGAGAGGGTCGTATCCAATTCCAATCGCCCACCCCCAGTGTGGGTCTCAGTGTCGGGCAAATCGGTTACCGGGTTTCGCGCGATTCCCACGAACCACCAGGTGGCGGACTGCAGCGCTCGCCGATGCCCGCCGTTGGGGCGGAACATAAGGAACATGCGGAACTCATCGCGTAACTCGATGGAGCTGATCAAACCCTCGGCGAAGGCCAGCGTGCCCAGTCTGCCGATACACAGACCCGGGGAATCATTGGATACCACCGCCAGCATTCCCGTAGACAATCCGGGCGGCGTGAAGGTGGGATATGGATCTACCGAATCCAGCACCCAGGTGCTGGTCGCTTCGCGAAGCCGCGAGCCATCCTTGAATACCATTTGAATGTATGGACGCACGTTATGAACGAAGTGCAGGCTGCCGCAGTTCTCCGGCATCACGGCCGCATTGCCCATGAAGAACATACCCGGAGTCGTCGTCGTCTGACGACCTTCGCACCCATATCCGCTGTCATCGCGGGCCTGCACCGCAATATATTGATTCGTGCGGCGCAGCGTTACAGGCCCACCTTCCATCGCCAGCATCGAAAGGGCAATGGTGCAATCACCGATTTGAATGGGGTTTGTCATGACGGGTGTAGTGGCCGGCATCTCCGGCAGCGGCTGCTGCGTGGCGAAGCGCGGCTCGACCACGATCAATACCGCCCGGCTGCGGGCAAGATTTTCCTGGCTGACGGCCGGCCTGGATTTTCTTCTCCCCACGGAAGCCAATCGCATACGACTTGCGTCGATTCCGTCGCCGATCAGCGCCTGGCGCACGGACTGTGCCCGCCGCTGTGAAAGCGGGTCGTTGATCTCGTCCGAACCGGTCAGGCTGGCCTGACCCTCGATATCGACTTCCACCAATGGGCTGTGCGCCAGTGCAGCGGCGATTTCGGCAGCAATTTCGACCAGCCCGGTTTCATGCTCCGGTTTCAACTCGTGCTGCATGATGTCGAAATTCCAAACCAGATATTCACCCGGGACGAGCCGTTCGACCCGGCCGCCGCCGGGGTAGTTGCGCTCACGCACCGTTGGAGCCAGACTCGAGCGGGCAGAGCTGATCGGTATAAGCAGCCGCAAGCCAGGACGCACGGCCATCACGCCGGGGTTGGCCCGCCGCAGCGCCCGGTAGGTCACCTGCCACATCCGGGCGATGCTTGTCCAGCTCTCACCCGAAATGACTTCGTGCCAGTGAATGCCCTCGATGACGATTTCGGTTCCGGGGGTAAACAGCTCATTGATATCGTCACGGTACGGATGATCGCCGCTGGGCCAGTGAATGATATGCAGATGTTGACCATTCTCATCCCACACCTCCGGTCCGGTGCTCAACCCGACTCGACGGGAGACGCTCTCCAAAGTGTCGCCTTGCTGGACGACGTACAGCGAACCGTAAAAACCGCCCGTGTCGCCGGCTCGAATCCCGTAGCTGTCGGTTTGGGTGGAGTGCTCCCGCCGAATACGGTTCTCGATATCGACGGCAGAGCGGTCCCCCGTCGGGGTTTCGAGATGGGCATAATCTTCGACGCCGCGTTGGCGCAGATCGATGTGCCCACACAATTCGTGAGCCAGGATGAGCCAAGGCGGATCGCGCACTTCGCGCATGCTGCGCTCGATGGTGGTGTCGCCGGCGCCTTGTATGCGCGTGCTGCGGCCGCTCAAGACGATGGTGGTGTTGTCCAGCCAGGCGCCGTCCTGGGGATACAACGTGGCGCCTTCTCCGGTGCTGGTCAAATCGACCACGTCTTCCACCAAAGTGAAGATCCCCTGGTTTCGGTCGAAACGGAAACGGCTGTACGGGAAGAGTTCTTCGATGACGATATCGATTTGCGGGTATTCACTGGAACTGGCACGGCAGACACAATCGGTGGACACAGGCGTCCCGCTGGCAGCAACTCCATCGGCAGTACACAGTGTTTCCCGGTTGCCGAGGGACACGATCCCGGTGGCCCGATCGACCCGCCAGACACCGGAAGGGCACAGCTGCCCCAGCCAACCCTCCACAAGCACAGCCCGCAGCGTTTGCCCATCGGGCGGCGGCAGGTGGGCCGGCGGTTCGGAGGCATCGATCACCCGCAGCAAGCGCTGCACGCGGGGTTGAACGAAACCCCGGTTCTGCTGGAGGACGTGAGCCAATTCGTGGGCCAGCAACGCTCTTCCGGTCTGGCTGCCGGGAGCGTACTCGCCGGCACCGACGACGATATCGTTTCCCAGCGTGAAAGCGCGGGCGTTGAGCGCCGCGGCCCTGCTGGTCGCCTGCGCATTCGTGTGCAGCCGCACGCCACCCAGATCGAACCCCAGCCTGGTTTCGAAAAATCGCCGGTCACCGGAGGGGATCGGGAAACCGGATCCCACGTCCGAAAGAACTGTCGCCAGATTCGCGCCGTGCGTCCCGCTGAGCGGGTTCAGGGAACCGATGCCATTCTTCCCCTCGTCCTCATCC
>JARRPX010000113.1 GCA_037382465.1 Anaerolineales bacterium
GAAGTTGGATGAGGTTGAAAGGGAGAAAAGTCAAATCCAGGAGGCTCTCCAACAGGTTGAAGCTGAACGTCATCAGCTTGAGCTGGACCGCAGCGAGTTGCGCGATCATTTACGAGATGCCGAAGGGGACCTTAATACCCTGCAAAAACGAATGCGGGAACTCGAACATGAACACGATACCGCAGTAGTTAAGGAGCGACAGCTTCGAGATTCGTACCGCCAGGAGAGGAGTGAATGGGATAAGATAAAAGCCTCGATGGGGTGGAGGATTTTACACGTCGTGTGGCGCGTCGTATGGCGCATGCGCGCACGGTCTCAGCGTTTATTCAACGTATTCACAGCCTTCTTTCGATATTTTCGCGTTTCGATAGCCGCGATGGCCAAAGGTATATTACGGTTATTGCCAATTTGGCTGCGAGGTCATTTTCTCACTGCCCGTATGCACCAGCACGAATACATCGACCGCAGCCAGGTGGTTCTCTACACAGATGATGAAAGCCTATTCCCTGGCTATCAGCCTCGTCATCCCTTGCGCCAGGGAAAATCCCACCAGGTAGATTTTTCATTGATCGTAACGGTTTTTAACGAGGCCGACTCTGTGGAATCGTGGATCAAGACCCTGGAGTCACAATCTCGCCTGCCGGATGAAGTCGTTATCGTTGACGGGGGTTCGGTAGATGGAACTGCTGAATTCCTGCAACGTTATGCCAACACGAGCCCGTTTGATTTTCAATTATTCGTAGAAGATGGTGCCAATATCGCTCGAGGCCGAAATATCGGCATCGAGAGGGCCAAGCACGATGTCATCGTCGTTGCTGATTTCGGAAGTACCCTTTACACCCCGAGACACAGGTCGTGGCAGGCTGGTTTGAACCTGTCACGTCGACGCGTTTCGGGAACTGGTTTAAACACGAACTGGTGCCTCGGCTGCGAGATGTCGAGCCTCAACCCTTCCTTCCATCTGCACGTTCGATGGCGTTCCGTCGAGACGCCTGGCGCTTTGTCGGTGGATATCCGGAATGGCTGACACTCACGGGTGATGACACTTATTTCGCTATGGAATTAAAACGAAAATGCCGTCGTTGGGCATTCGTACCTCAAGCCGTCGTGTATTGGCATGCGCCGGAGACTCCTGGCGGCTTTTGGCGGAAACTCGTCTCTTGGAGTGAAGGTGACGGGGAGAGCAGTCTGTTTGGTGACCGCTATATGCAAAATATGGTCATTATGAGTTTGATTACATTGATTTCTATACTGGTGTGTGCTGGAATTTTGGCAGCATTCTTCCTGACGACCGCGTTACCCGTTGTGTTAGTCACTGCCTTCGTGCTGATATTGTCAGGGTATTTCTCCATCGCTCTATTATCTCGTTCTGGAGGGAAATCAAGCTTCCTTTTTGGATTCGTGGGTCAGTGGGCCCGGTCCTTTGGATTTCTCCGAGGTTGTAGACGAAGGCCACGTGTGACCCTCGGGCGGTATGCTGATATCGAGGGTGTGGTTTTCATTCTCGCTGGAATTCCAATTGACGATAGCGGCGGTGGTTCGCGAGGTGCACAAATCGCCAGGGAGTTTTTGAAGCGTAATTTCCTCGTCGTTTATATCTATAAATTTTCTAAGGCGGAATCCAAAGATCTAAAACTCAACATTTGGCATCCCAGGCTGTTGCATGTGTCAACGTTTGACATGGATTGGAGGGCTTTTCTTTGGCAATACGGAAAGCTGCTCGAGGCTCATCCCGTTCTGGCGATTGTCGAATTTCCCTTGGCGGATTTCATCCCATATCTTGATTCGATCAAGCAGTATGGAGGCAAGGTGTTCTACGATCTGATCGATGATTGGCGAACGACACTCGGTGGAAATTGGTATTCGCGAGAAACCGAAAATGTGATCTGTCAGAAAGCTGATGAATTGACAGCAACTGCACAGAATCTGGTAGAGCGTCTTCAATTGGACTGTCGTCGAAAGGTCCACCTCCTGCCAAACGCCGTCGATCTCGACCTTTTCGACTACCGCAAGAATTTTCCACGGCCACCAGATTTTCCTCTCAGTGATCCTGCAATCATCTATGTGGGAGCGTTATGGGGAGAGTGGTTTGATTGGAACTTGATAGCCGGTATCGCGGCACGCTTTCCAAGTGCGGCAATTGCAATAATCGGTGATTATCGGGGGAGTGGAATTGAATCTGCACCAAATATCAAGTTCCTCGGGTTGAAGGATCAACGAGCATTACCAGCTTATTTGGCGCATGCCGATATAGCCATAGTACCTTGGAAGATCTGTCAAATCACGGAAACGACAAGTCCATTGAAAGTTTACGAGTATCTGGCGATGCACCTGCCTGTAATTGCACCAAAAATAGCTCCACTCGACGAGATTCCTCACATATTCTGTGCGGCAAACGAATTGGAGTTTTTTGACTTAATTCGGCGATGTCAGCGGGAGAAAAACGTTGACGCTGAGCTCGATGCGTTCTTGGCACAGAATTCTTGGGAAGCACGCGTGAATTTGATATTGGATCTGATTCGAGGACAGCCAGATCAATGCTAACAACCTCTGCTACAAAATACATGTATTTTGGGCATCACAAATGTGCCAGTACGTGGATTTTGAGGATCATAACAGCCGTGTGCGAGAATATGGGATTGCGGCTTGCGAAGTACGTTGATCTGACACCGAAAGATATCGAAGAAGTAGATTTTATCGCTGACACGGGAGCAGATGTTGCTCATCTAGAAACGTTGGATTCCAGGCAAGTCTTGGGCTTTCATGTGATTCGTGATCCACGAGATATCGTCGTTAGTGCATATTTCTCACATCGGTATTCGCATCCACTTGCTCCGTGGCTTGAAGAACAGCGCCGAATCTTATCGGAAGTAAATTTTGAAGAAGGCATTCGCACATCAATCGATTTTCGTGCGAAGCAGTTCCAGGAGATGTCCAATTGGGATTATGAAAATCCAAATATCTTCGAGACGCGCTTTGAAACGATCACCAAGTCATCCTTGGACGAATTTACTGCTATATTTCGTTTCCTGGGCTTATATCCGCATCTGATTACGCAGCGCATGCTGGCGGAGATCGTCGATTACAACAATTATCGGCGCTTGTCGGAAGGAAGGGAGTATGGTGTTGAAAACGTTCACCATCATTATCGCAAGGGCATTTCTGGGGATTGGGTGAATTGCTTTTCAAAGAGGAACAAGGACTACTTCAAGCAGCGTTATGGTTCAATGTTGATCTACCTGGGGTATGAACCGGACTTGGATTGGTGAGGAAGCAAAATTCGGCTTATACTTCATTCCCAACACGTGGGCAGCTATTTGCACATTCGGATTATTCTTAGCACCAATCGACTAGCACGCAGCGATATGAATTCAATGTAGAATAAAAAAAGAACCAGTCCGCCGGGAAAAGAATTCAAAGGTTGTAGTGTCTCAGGTTGGAAGAGAACCAAGTGAGTGTAAAGCGTAAATACCTATTATTATTCGTAGTACTAATCGTGATTGCTTGTCTTGGCTTGACATCGTTTCGCGTCCAGGCATTCTTGGGAATGCGCGGCCCACTGCCGCTTCCCCAAGGTGTGCAACAGGAGAAGCTCGCCGTTTTCGACGCCCTTTTCGATCAGACTCAACAAGAAGGCCGGGTGCGTTTGATCCTCGAGTTGAACGTGTCCTTCAAACCGGAGGGGGAGTTGTTCAGCGGCTTGAGCCGACGCGTGCAGCGCTATTTGATATCCAAAGCCCAAAATCGTGTGAGTGACCGCCTCAAAGCATTCCGTGCCCGGATCGTTCGGGATTTCGAATTCGTGCCCTACATGCTCGTCGAGGTGGACGCAAACGGCCTGGCGGACCTGGCCAGCAATCCGGATGTGTTTCGTATGCAGCAGGATCGTCCGCAGCCTCCGACGCTCCAGGTCAGTGTGCCTTTGATCGGTGCGACCGCGGCGTGGGGAGAGGGATATACGGGATCCGGCCAGGCGATCGTCATCCTGGATACCGGCGTGCAGGGTTCGCACGATTTTCTCAGCGACAAGGTTGTGGCCGAGGCGTGTTTCTCCACGACGGCGGGTGGGGCAGATCCTTCGACGACTCTTTGCCCGGATGATTCCGAGGAGCAAATCGGCACGGGAGCCGGCGTTAACTGCCCGCTCGGCACGTACGGATGTGAACATGGCACGCATGTCGCCGGTATCGCTGCAGGAAACGGTGCGAGCTTCTCAGGTGTGGCTAAAGATGCGGACATTATTGCCGTACAGATCTTCTCCGAATTCAGCGATCCAACGTGTTCAACGTTCGGAATGACCAGTCCGTGCGTATTGACCTGGACATCGGATCAAATTGCGGCATTAAACTGGGTCTATTCCATCCAATCCAGCTACAACATCGCCGCCGTCAACATGAGCCTGGGGGGTGGACAATATACGAGCAATTGCGATTCGGATCCGCGCAAGGCCTCGATCGATAACTTGCGTTCGGTGGGCATCGCCACCGTCATCGCTTCGGGCAACAGCAGTTTCCGGGAGGCCATCGGGGCACCGGCGTGCATATCATCGGCGGTGAGCGTAGGCGGAACGACGGACAGCGATACGATGTACACGTACTCGAACGTGTCTTCCTTCCTTTCCCTGTTGGCGCCCGGCTCGTGGATATATTCTTCGATCCCGGACAACACATATGCCGAAATGAGCGGCACCTCGATGGCCGCGCCGCACGTCGCCGGCGCCTGGGCGCTGATCCGTTCCAAGGCACCTGGCGCCTCTGTGGACGAAATCTTGAACGCACTTCAAACGACCGGCGTGCTGATCGACGACAACCGCAGTGGCGGGGTGGTTACCGACATGCCGCGCATCCAGGTGGACTCCGCCCTGGCGTTGTTCGAGGAAGCGACCGAGACGCCGACGGCAACCGATACGAGTACAGCAACGGCCACACATACTCCCACTTCCACATCCACATCAACGGCAACACCAACTTCGACGGAAACCCCGACCAGTACGGCTACCGGCACGGCTACAGCGACATATACGAGTTCTCCCACAAGTACGAATTCGTCTACCCCGACGCCGACGGCCACAGCGACGCCTACGAATACCGCCACTCCCACGGCGATCTTCGAAGACGTACCCTACGGACATTGGGCCTTCGACTACATCAACGCCCTCTACAACGCAGGCTACGTCGCCGGATGTTCGTCCGAGCCGCTGCTGTATTGCCCGGACAACACTATGAGCCGCGCCGAAGCAGCCGTCTTCGTTGAACGCGGCATCAAGGATCTCTCTTTCTTTCCTGACGATCCAAC
>JARRPX010000114.1 GCA_037382465.1 Anaerolineales bacterium
TCCATGTTTGCAGCCGGGTTCATGGGCCGCTTTGTCAGGGGGTGTGGGGGTGGACTGCCATCCCCACGTCCCTCCGCTGGGGGGATGATAGGGGGGAAGAAAAAACCATTCCAACTCTAAAATTCGCGAGTGTGTTGGGTTTCGTCCCTCAACCCAACCTGCATTCTGACCTCCGGCTCGGGCAGACACATCCGTCCAGCCAAATCCAACCATCGCAACAGGCTGCTACCCATGCCTGCGTTCAGAATTCGCTGATACGCATGTGCTATCGTTAGACTCTGAACCGCCAGGGAACAACCGAAAACCCGGAGATCTCAACCAAACCGCTGCCGCAGTTTCATCGAAGGTCGGGCCCCTGGTCTTTGAACTACGCTCGCGCCGGCGTGACCCACACTCCATAACATCGGCGCAGCCGGGTTTCACGTTCTCCTGCGCCAGAACCATCGAAGGGAGGCGCCAATCATGAGGCGACGAAAGTGGATCGCGAGCGGATATCTGCTCGCTCTGATATCTCTGGTGAGCTGCAACCCCACACCTCCCCCACCCATCTTCGACCCGGATGTGGAAATCCTGCATTCCCCGGTGGTCGCCAAATCCTCGGAGCAAGTGACCTTCACGGCGGAGGTCAAATCCGTCGCCGGCCCGGTCGAGGTGCAGATCCTGGTCAACAACAGCGTGGTTCAAACCTGCAGCAATCTGACCAACGGGGATACCTGCAGCTACACCGGCGGTCCTTATACCACTTACCAGAACACGACGGTCTCGTATCTGGCCAGAATCACGGACTCGGCAAACCACACCGCCGACAAGGGGTACTATTACTTCGCCGTCACGGACGACAACTACGCCTGGACTCGCCCCTACATGCCGGCCCGCAAATCGGGGGATAACGCGGACAAGATCGTCTTCCTGTTTCACATGGCCGACGATTACCCCTCGCTGGATGAATTCATCGACGACGTCGAAGACAAAATGTACGCCGTGTTCAATCCACAAGACATCATCGAAGAAACCGGAAACTTCGAGGCGTTCAATTTCTACGTCTACTCGAAGCCCGCCGACGCCTCGAGCTGCCCGGGCACGCCGCATGCGGACACGGACGGCGACATCGACTGGCGGGACGTCGACGCCATCTTGCATCCCGCAAATATGGCGGACTGCGCCAACGTGACGCTGCGCCGCTTCACCGCAGAAGGAAGCAACACCAAAGCGTTCCTCCACGAAAGCGGCCACGCCGTTTTCGGCCTGGCGGACGAGTACGACTCCTCGAACTGCTCGACCTACTATTTTCAAGCGAGCACCGAACCCAACATCTGGTCCAACGAAGCGAGCTGCCAGGCAGAGCAGAACGCCAAAGGACGGGATCCGGCTGCGTGTTGGGAATTCACCAACTGCCAGAACGGTTGGTGGGGCATTTTCTCCCTTTCCGACAACACGGTCATGCAGCGCGGCCTGGTCGATGATCCCTGGGGAGTCGAGAGCGCCGAAAACGTGACCGATGATTTCGATCAATATTAACGCTGCAGTCCGAAATTCGGATCGACGAACCGCAGCGTTCGAACGACGAGAGAGATCGAGGGATGAAAATGAATAAGAGACGATATTTTCTCTCAGGACTGATCGCCACGTTCGCCGTCGCCGTGACTTTCGCATCCACAGCGGCGAACCCACCCGCTCTTCCTGACGGGGTGCAAGAAGATGCAAGCGGAGAATACGTGATCCTCGTCGACGTCCAATTCAAGGGCGGCGAATGGTTCGTCGGCGAGAAAGGCGTCGAAGTGCGCCCCTGCCTGCCCCCGAAACGGACGAGTTTCACCGCCGACCGCAGTTCGCTCGTCGTCGTGAAGGGGATGAAGGGCGAAGTAATTTACAAAGAATTCATGCCCCTGAGCCCGCGAATCGTGCTGCGCGACGAGGGTGAAGCCGAAAGCTACTTGCTGGACGAAGTCTCGTTCGCGTTCCGCATCCCTCTGCTTGACGGCATGCAGAGGCTCGAATTTTACGAGGAAATCAAAGGCACGCAGGAACCCGAGGGAGAACCAAGCCTCGGCGTGGATCTCAGCGAAGCAATCCAAATGTTCTACGATCGTGGCGGACCTGAAGAGAAAGCCACGTGCCAGGACATCGAATACCTGCCCGATCAAGGCGAGAAACGAAACAGGCCGTGAGGGTTTGCCTCGAAATCGAATGGGTTCGTGGAAGGGCAACCCGGCGAGTCGACCCCCACACTTAGAACCACGCGTAGAGACGCCCGGAAGGACGTCTATGCTTTGGGCAGCCACAGGGGGTTGCCACTACAGCGACTCCACCTCATATACGCTGATATCGCCACTTCCCCCACCAACGATCAACCCACTGCCGTCTTCCGAAAGCATGAATTCCACGTAATGCGCGCTCGTGGGGATTTGATACACCAGCGAGCCGTCCGCTGCGTCCCAGAAACGCAGCCTGTTCCGGTTGTTGGTGATGATCAGGGTATCATCGACCGTGTAAACCAAAATCGTGCTGTCCTCTTTGCGATCGCCGTACACCAGCGCCTCACCCGATTCGACATCGCGCACCGCGACCCGGGCCAGCGGATCGTGGGGTTCGTGCGCGTCGGAACACTCCGACGAATAAGCCAACCTGGACTCATCTGACGAGAGGTCGAATCCGCCGATACACGCTTCCCCGCGGAAGGATTTCACCAATTCACCGTCGGCCGTGTTCCACACGGTAACGTCGGCGTAGCCCGTGTCGGCGAAGTAGCGGCTGCCGTCTGCGGTGAACACGATCTTCTCGACCTTGAATGGATTGGATTGTTCGAAATAATTCACACGCTCGAAATCCGCCAGCCGCCACACTCCGAGCTGGTTGCGCTGGCCACCGACGGCGAGCAGGCTTCCATCCGGCGAGAAGGCGAGCGCGGAAGCACCTCTTTCGTAGGACGAGAAACTACGTGCCAGCTCCCAGCTCCCCACATCCCAAAGAGCGACCTCCCCATTCTGCGAACACGAAGCCAGCCATTCGCCGTCCGGTGAAAAGGCGACGTCGGTCACGATCGCCGTATGGAAATCCAGCGGCGGAAGCAATTGCTCCTCCTGAAAATCCCACAGGCGTACGTCGACCTCCGGATCGCCCCACTGCGAGATGGCCAGGTAGCGGCCGTCTTTGGAAAGATCGAGCGCCGCTATGATCGTCTTCATGCCGGTTTCGATCCGGGTGCTGACGGCGAGCTGCTCCACGTTGTCGATGCCGATGGGAATCACCGCTGGTTCCTCAGGCACGGGCTCCGGAGTTGGTTCCTGTGTCGGTTCCTGGTTATCGGTCTGCGTGGTCGCTGCGGGAGTGTCCATTGGCATCGTGGGTTCACGAGTCGGATGCGGGGTCGATGTGACCGCAGGCAGAGACGCCTCCTCAGCTCCACGATATCCCGGGAATTCGCAGGCTGAAAGCAGAAGCCAACATGTTAACAAGATCGTCAAGCCGGTTTTACGGATGTTCAAGGCGAACCTCCTTCGACGCTGCGTCTCTTTATATCCTAAATTGGGCAGGTTTGAAACTCGGCCTGCATGTATATTCGCGTAACTGCCCGTAGGTTGCCGCTGCATCCTGCCATGGAAATCGGACCGCTCCGGTTGTCCCGCAGAAACACATCAACCGCTCACCAATTCTTCATAAAACCTGAACATCACCTCGCTACACTCCTATCGGAATTCGTTAACCGGTACATCCATTCCGGATCAGCATGGGATGTAACCCAATCTACGGAGGTAAATTTATGAAGAGAATCAAGAAAACCGGGTGGATCGTCATGCTGCTCGTGGCCATCCTGATCGTCGCGGGCGCGTTGACGGCGTTCGCACAGGACGAAAAACCACCCCACCCACCGCACGGATGGCTCGACGGCGAAATTATCCTGGCCGTCTACGCCGAGGCGCTCGGGATCACCCCCGAGGAGGTCGAGGCCGCCTGGGCGGAGGGCAAGACGCTCACCGACCTGTGCGACGAACTCGGCCTCGACCTGGAGGAAACCCGCAGCCAGATCGATGATCGGCTGCAAACGCTGCGCGCGGAAGCCATCCAGCAAGCCGTCGACGACGGCGAAATCTCGCAGGAACTGGCCGACGACCTGTTCGAACGAGACTTTCCTCTCGAGCATGCTTGGACTGGTGGCGGCCGGGACCGTTTCAAGACCGTCCCCGGCGCGGGCCGCGAGGGATTCTTTCCCCACGAGGGACCGTTCGACGATCAACTGCGCGGATGGCGTGAAAGCGGCCTGACGCTGGAGCAGTGGGCCGAGGAAAACGACGTCGACCTGGACCAGCTGAAAGCGGACATCCAGGCCGAGCACGAGGAACGCGTTCAACAGATGCTCGAGGAAGGCATCATCACCGAAGAGCAGGCCCAGGAACTCCTCGACCAGGATTTCCCCGAGGACTTCCCAGGACCGAGGATGCCTTTCCAGGGTCGCG
>JARRPX010000115.1 GCA_037382465.1 Anaerolineales bacterium
CGTAAAATGCAGATACGTCATTTACCGTTTTTGCCACAAATAAGACGGTAAAACAGAAGTTGTACATGAGCTTGTCCTCTACCAACCAGCGCAAACGGACTTACCATTCACCGGTGAGCGGATCCTGCATCGCCTTGGCCCGCAGATCCCGGTTCTCATCCCCGGATAACAATCTCAATACCTGACGTTTGGTCGGATCGCGGCCACGCTGCTCCCCCGTCAGCGGGTTGAGTTCTTCCTGGATTAATAGCCTGGTGACGGCTTCGTCGCGAAGGAGCATTTCTACAGATTTCGCCATCTCCTCGTTGCCGGTAGGATCGACCATGATATCGGCCTGGGTGCTGCCGGCTTCCAACGCCGGAACGGCGCCGCTCCAGGTGTACAGGCTCATCTGATTGAGAAGCTGATCCAGGTTAGGGAAATAGACGTAGATACGTCCAGCCTGATTTTTTACGCAGAAAGTGCGGTGATTCACACTGTCTACCACCAACCAATCCGATCCCAGCGAGGTGATGGTGATGCTTACGCTGGATGACAGCGTCCAATCCCGCTGGCCGAAAGCTTGGCGCAGCGCAGTTGATACAGCTGCCGCATCCAGATCCGTTTGAAGGGCAGGATCGAGTTCGAAAAGTGGAGAGATCGTTTGACGGTGGGCAAATACGATGGTGGAAGGATCTTCGTATTCCCCATCCGTCCAAGCCATGAAACCATCCTCGAGGATGTCCGCAGTCTTGACCTTCAGCGCCAATGTCGTGCTGGCCTGGTTACCCTGATGTAAATGGTAATCCATCAATCGCGCGTGCCGGGCCAGGGACACTCGCTTGCGGGCTGTACTCAAATACGCCTCGTTCGCCACACGGTCCTGATAGTCGCTCAGTTCGTCGGCCGCCACCGAGAATAATTCGATCAAGACCTGGTCGAGATCAGCCTCACTGGTCGGCTCCCAATTGGGCACCTTTTTTCCCATCCAGGTGATCAAGGTGTGGCGGAAGGATTCATAATCCTTGGCCAAATAGTCGATGGAGGGATCCTCGTCCGGGGCGGGAGGCACGTCCCAATCCGGTTTGCACAGATTGAAACAGCCCGGCCTGAATTTAAACTCGATCTCGGCCAACAAGGGATCGATGTTTTGGTAATCAACCGTTAGCGTGTAGGTTGAATAATCCCCGATGGGCTCGACAGTGAGCCGCAGCACCTGACTCTGACCGCTGACGGTTGCCACATCGACGACTTTTATCTGATCACTCAAAGCCCCGGCCGGTTTTCGCAGGCCACCGCTCAGCGGAAAAAGATCGTGCGCGGCTCGCACGCCATTGTCGAAATCGTTGAAGACGGCCGAAAGCTCATTGGCGTTGTAGAAATGCACATCGAGAATTGCCTGGGTCGGATTGACGGCTGGATGCAGCGTGACCAGGACCAATTCAATCCCGTTCAACGAGCCCAGGTTCTGTGCACGAATCTCCAACGCTTCCTGATTCTTGATCATACTCACTCTCCGCTGCGCTGGAAGCGCAACACGCGGCTGTCCTCCGTTCCGGCAATGCGATACTTAATTTCAATATCGAGGGTTGAAGCTGCCGCTTCCACCTTGAGATCTTCCAGGGTCACCCGATGCCCCAGGTAGGTCGTGATCGCCTGAGTCAAGCGCGCCTTCGCCATACCCAGAGTGGCCTCGCCCAATGGTTCGAAGACCAACTGCCTCACGCCGCCGCCGAATTCGGGCAGGAATGCCCGCTCACCGACACCGGTGAGCAGCAATTGAAGCAATTCGTCTTTTACGTGCTCTTCCAGCGCAGCGACCTGCGCAGCACGTCCGTCCGGACTGACCTGAAAAGGGAAAGCCAAGTGTTTGCCGTAGCTTTTTGTCACGTCGCCATCCCCTTAATTTGCGTATTGACGATCAAGGCCACGCCTTGCGGCGCGCTCTCCGGACTGTAGCAAATCCCAATGCTGGATTGAGTCAGCGCAGGCGTTCCGTTGATACTCATCTTCGTGGTTCCCAAGCTCCACTCCACCCGGACGCAGGGAGAAGGTTTGGGACCGGGCAGCGTGAAGGGGCAGCCTGCGACCGTATGGATGTCGGTTTCCAGCAAGACAGGCGATCCTTCGGCCGTAACTTTGCTGTTCGCGGTTGATAGATTTACCTGCCCGCCATGAGGACACATAATGGTGCTTGCGGTGGTCAATAAGTTGCCGGTCATCACTTCACCTCCAGCGAGCCGTTGTTTACGCTCACACCACTCGAAGAGAGAACGATTTGCGTGCTGCCGATTTTGATCGAGATTTCCGAGTCGCTCATCTTGAGTTCGGCGCCGCCGGCGTGCACCATCTGTCTCGCCGAAAATTTCCGGCACCCGGGCGACGATGCGGCCCATCGTTTCGGGGTCCTCGACATCCTGGACGATGCCGCGATACTTGCCAAAGAAGCGGTTGCGCAAGAACTCGGCCGTCTGGATAGTTAACTGTTCCATGTCACGATCTGTCACTAGTAAATGCTCCCCGCAGATGCGCTCGAACCGCCGCCTGTACTCGAGCGGGCATTGCGTTTCAACGTGAAAGACTGGCCGTACACTGAGCGCGTGAGTTGATGGCGGACCTGGTGAATAAGATACTCGCCGCAAGCTTCATCGCTGGTGCCAGTCACGTTGACGAGGTTGTAGGGCAGCAAGACTCCCGAATAGCACTCACCAATAATCGATCCGGTTGCACTGTAGGCATAACTCGCTCGCTCGGATTGCCCCTCCACAAGGCGATCGAGATCGACACCGGTGCCGAAACGCGGCAGGGCGATCATGGTGGCTACGCTACTATCAGTCTGTTGCGCTTGCTGGTCGCCCAGCAGATCCAGATCGCGAAAGCTGGAGGTTCTGGTCACTACACCTTTGTCGGTCACTCGTAATGCCGAAGCTTGCACCTGAGCCGGGCTTTGAGCGTTATTGGATAGATTGAAACCACTGACGTTACGCTCGGCTCCCAGGATGACCAGATCTGGGATATCGCCCGCCGCGGCGGGTAACCGTTTGAAGCAGCCAACGCTTTGGCCAGGATCCTCACCAGGAAGTACGTACGCATGCATCCCCTGTCGGCGGGCCAGCGTACGCAAGATCTGCATTCCGGTTCCGCGCTGCACGATAACGGCCGGAAGCCCGCCAGTGTGGTCCGGCGTCGTTTCGACGTCAATCACACCGATGCGCGCAACACCGCCAAATAGCTGCTGCGCTACCTCATGATCGGCCATATTGTCGAACCGCGAGAGAGCTTCTTCCTGATTTAAGAAAGCGCTGTCGTCGTGCACGATCAGCGTGATTGAACTCTGTCCGGGTTCGGAACTGCGTTGGGTGTCGAATCCCACCACCGGCCCGTCGATCAAGGCCTGGTAAGTTTGATCGGCGATCTTGATTTCGACCCTTACGGCGGAATACGAAATCATGAAGTCCTCATCATCACCCTGCCAATTGCCGTTCTCGTCCAAGCAAACGGGAATCTGCAGGCGCGCCTCCCAGGCCGCGTCGATACGCTGTTCGACCGTGATTTCTTCCACACGGTTCAGCTGCTCCTGGCTGGCGGCTTCATCATTGAAGAACAGACGGTAGGTTACATCAGGCATTATTGCTCCGGCACTTCAATCACTCGCCCAATCGTCGCAACCAGGGTATTGGCCTCCAATTCGGTGTTTGCATCAGCCACATGCCAGAATCGAGTCGCATCACGATAGGTTCGCTGTGCGTAGAAATCGAGTCGATCATCCGCCTTGACCACCCGTGATGTCCCACTCGTCTCAGGTAAGCGCCGCAGTGCTATCGCTGTGACCTGGCGCTTCTTGGACAGTGTGACGCTCACCTGACGAACGCTCGCATAACGCGAATTCTTTAAAAACACACCCGCCTCCTAGATCGGTATCAAATCAATGACGTCGGCGATGGTATTGGCCAGGTTGGCCACGGCCTGAGCGTCCTTGGCCAGATTGGAATATTCCAGTGCACCCTTGGCAATCTTGTCTTCAGAACAGTACCCCTGCTCGACCATCGTCAGCCCCAAACTGACTTCCGCACGTACCGGGTTGAGTAAGTTGTCGTACTCCTTCTCGTTGATCGTCATCGAATTGATAATCACAGGGACTACGCGCGTGAGGCCCCAGATGAACAAGATTCGAGGATACTGCTCACGCGGGATGGGCTGGCAGGCATTTTCCTCCCCGGCCGAAATGGCGTCACCAATCGCGTCCAGCGCCGCGCCGATCAAGCCACTGATTTTGCCCGCCGGCCGGACCATTTTTTCCAACGCAGCCAATCGTGGACCGATGCCAAATGCGACGGCCAGCGGATTGCTGTCCTTTAATTGATCCGCGGCGCTGAAATGAGCCGTGAGGCTGACTCTCTCCACCGGGATGTCCCCCGCCTGGCTCGTTTCTCGGCTGGTAGCGCCGGTCGGACGCGGCGGGATTTCGATCGTGCGAGACAAACTCTCCGGGTTGAATTGAAAAATCACCACATTCGGTATCGGACCCAGAAAGTCACTCCCGTATTCGATCAACGCGCCCTTCAACAAATAAGGCATGGACGGCTACTCCCCTTCTCCACTGACTCGCTTGGTCTGGATCGCGTTACTGACTGCAAGACCAATTTGATGGCGCAGACCAGACGCATTGGAATCTTTAGAACATGGAAGCACCCCCAGATCCACTCGATGAACCTGTAAATGCTCGTTCAGCCGATGCGCCTCTCGAGCTGCAAGCGTATGCAGCACTTCATAACCCAAACCTTCAACCGCTTTACGGGCCAACTGGGGCTCAACATGACGCAGCCGTATGACAAGCTTATCGATATCAATTCGTTCCATTCTCACGCTCCAGCTTCTCGACCGTGGCGGCGTAAAGACCGAATTGCTCGAGACTTATGGCCCTTTTAAGTTTGTCGTATTCCCGCTTCACGGCGATGATCACGTGGTCCATGTTTAAACGTGCATGTCGATCATCATCCTCACTGCTGTCTGCGCTTTGAAGGCAGGCGTTGAAAACGATCGAGCGGATGTGTCCTCCGGCCAATCTGAACTGCCGGGCAAGGAAATCGAAATCCAATTCGCTGGCATCTACATTGACCGGAATCACTTGCTCCCAAATCAAACGCCGTTCTTCTTCATCCGGAAGCGGAAAATCAATGATGTAGCGCAGACGGCGCATGAAAGCCTCATCCAAATCTTTCTTCCGATTGGTCGCCAGGATCGCCAGGCCTTTGAAGCGTTCCATGCGATCCAGCAGATAGCTGATCTCTAAATTGGCGTAGCGATCGTGCGCATCTTTGACTTCCGTCCTTTGTCCGAAAATAGCGTCGGCCTCATCAAAAAACAGAATGATGTCGGATACATCGGCGGCGTCAAACAGACGCTTGAGATTCTTCTCAGTTTCACCGATATACTTATTGACGACTTGCGAAAGATCGATGCGGTATATCGGCAGGTCCAACTCAATGGCCAGGATTTCTGCCCCCATCGTTTTACCTGTCCCGGGAGGTCCCGCAAACAGAACCGAAATACCCCCTTCGTTCCAGACCTTTGCCGTACCCCATGTGTAGTGCACCTTGGTTAATGAACGCATCGCACGGATTACTTCATTGAACTGTTGGGCTTGTTTCGGGGGCAGGATCAAGCGTTCATTTTCGAATCTGGGACTCACTTCTTGGGCCAGGTCGCTGATGTCCAGACTCACTTCCGAGCGGCAAGCCGACACCAACTGCTGATCGGTCGGGATTGACTGCAAGCCATTCAGGCGCCGGCCGACGCGTTCGATTG
Source organism: Anaerolineales bacterium (assembly GCA_037382465.1). Taxonomy (NCBI): domain Bacteria; kingdom Bacillati; phylum Chloroflexota; class Anaerolineae; order Anaerolineales; species Anaerolineales bacterium. The sequence goes on from JARRPX010000115.1 coordinate 5,788, forward strand.
TCTCTCGACCAAAGCGGAAGCGCCGTGCCGTTTCGATTAAACTGGGAGACAACGTCTCGCTGCTCGAGGCTAAAACCCGCCGCCAGGTATCCAATCGATCGAAATATCCAAACTCAGGCACCGTAACGAGCGGCAGCAGATGTCTACCCGGCAAAGGCGGAATCTGGCTCCGCTGAGAAACGGCCAGGTACAGATTGATGGGCACATTCAAAGCCGGAAGGAGCATACCGGGTGAACGGCCGGACACTTCGAGGAAGGTCGACACGATATCTTCACTAAGGAATAGATCTCTGCCGGTCAACCAACACAATGTTGCCAATGTGTTACGGTCGTCCCCTTTTCCTGGGCTGTAAGCGGTTAATGGCCTGCCGGTCACATCCGCCATCCGAAGGGCAACATCGATGTGCCCAGATCCCTTGGATCCTATGATGGGTACAACTCGCAGCGCTTGCGGCGGCCCCGCGGCGAGGGAACGCGCCACAATGTGGGCCTGGGTCTGTAACTTCCCTCCTTCCGCTGACGTCATGGGAGCTGCGCTTGGCAGGCTGCTCTCTTCAAGCGACAGCAGCTGCAGCGCAATGCTCGTCGCCGAGCGTAGAGGCTGGTTCCAATCCAGATATTGTGCGGGTTCTGCCCCTTGCCGACTGAGGCC
>JARRPX010000116.1 GCA_037382465.1 Anaerolineales bacterium
TTCAAGCTGGTCATGATCACACCCAGGTTCTGCGCTTCGATGCCGCGGCGCTGTTCGGCGTTGAGATCGCCCAGCAGCCCGGATTTGTCGAACACGCTGCGGATGCCGTACTGCACTTCGCCCCAGATGGTCACCTCGGCCACCACCTGGTTCATGATGCCGGAGACGATGCTGGCGCTTTCCGGTTCCGCCGGATCGACGATGACTTCGATCTCGGTGGGCTCGTAGGCGTCGATGCTCGCCGAAAAGTCCGCCGGGATGACGATCGCCGCGGCGGCTTCACCCTGGCGCACGGATTCTTCAGCGTCTTCCACAGTCGCAGGACTCGCGATGGCAAGTTCATCGATGTTCTCGATGGCGTTGACCACCTCACGCCCAAAATCCCCTGGGTCTTCGTTGACCAATTGCACGTTCAGCAGGATGGCCGCCGCAGCTTCCTCCGAATTGGCGACGGCGTTCGCCCCGCCCTGAATCGTGCTCAGCAGCAGGGGCAGCAGGAAGAAGATCGCCAGCGCGCCGCGATCCCGGGCGATTAACTGCAGCTCTTTCCAGGCAACGGCAAGGATGTTATTCAACATGTTCATGATCGCCCTCCTCCCTACTCGAAGTCGAATCGCCATACACCGATGGCGAGGAACAGCAGCGTGAAGCCCAGCAGCACGCCGATCTGGGGCAGCACGTCGACCAACCCCAGGCCGCGGATCATCACGTTCTCGAAGGCCTTGTTGGCCCAATAATGCGGCACGATCTTCGGCAGCGGACCCAGAAACGTCTCCAGGGCGAAGAGCGGGATGATCGAGCCGCCGATTGCGCCCATGCCCCACAACAGCAGGCTGCTGATCCCGCCGATCTGGCTTTCCGTACGGGCTATGGCGGCGATGACCACCCCGAGCGAACTCGAGCAGAGCGCCACCACGATCGCAACCAGGGCAAGCGCCAGCGGGTCTTTCCCCAACGGAACGGGCGTGAAATCCATCAATTTCAGGCCATAGGCCCCAAACCCGAAGATGACCACGATCTGGATCAGGGCGGTCAGGAAGTTGGGCAGGATCTTGCCCGTGAGCAGCGTGGCCTTGCTCAGCGGCGCGGCCATCAGGCGGCGGAACGACCCCACTTTTCTTTCGTCGTAGATCGAGCGCGCCGTCGTCTGCGCCATGAGGAAAACGAACAGCACGGCGAAACCGGGCACGGCCAGAAGCCCGAGGTTGGGAGTCTCCTCCCGTTCCTCCTCCACAGCCGGGACGGTCTGCACCACCGTCACCAGCGGGCGGCCGCGCGAGTTTTCGAACTGGCTTTGCGCCTGGGCCTGCAGCCGCTCCGTGGAAAAGGCTTCTCGAAACGCCGCGGGCGCGTTGGCCTGCATCTCGCCCATCTGCTGCAGGCTGGTGAAGATCTGATTCTGCAGCGTCAGGTCGCGCGCCACGCCCTCCACGACCAGGCGCACGACTTCGGTTTGTCTCGCGTTGGCCGAGGGGATATTCACGAGTTTCAGCGTCACGGGAACACTGCGCGCCAAGTTGGCGCCGAAGTCCGCCGGGATGGTCAGCAGGCGGGCGATCTGCTCATTTTCCAGCAGCGTATGTGCCTCCGCCTCGTCGTACTGGACGGTCTCCACACCGCCCGCGGCGTTCAATCCAGAGAGAAGTGCGGCGGACGCTTCTCCGCCGTCCAGATCCACGACCGGCAGGGCGATCTTCACGTCTTCGGCTTCCTCGCCGAAAGCGCTGGCCACCCCGCTGTAGGCGATGACGAAGAACAAAGGGACCAAAAACAGGAAGAACACCGCGCCGCGATCCTTGAAGAAGATCTGCAGGTCTTTGAAAGCGATACTCAGGGCTCTCATCGTCTCACTCCCTCAGCTTCTTCCCGGTCAGATGCAGGAAGACGCTCTCCAGGTTTGGTTCGAGAATTTCCAACGAAGTGAGATGGATGTCCTGATCGTTGAGAAAGCCGATCACGTTGACGATCGCCGTCTGGCTGTGCTCGGCGACGATCTTGACCACGGGGGTGGTTGAAACCGGTTCGCGCTCCATGCTTTCAGGCTCTTCCGTCACCCCGGGCGGCGGCGGGACGGGCACGGAAGTCAACTCCGCCGCTTTCACGCCGGGTAAAGCAGCGATCTTTTCGATGAGCGCATCATCCACGACCTCCAGGCCGACGTGAATCACCCCGCCGCCCAGCAGCGCGATCAGATTCTTGATCGTGTCCATGGCGATGATGCGGCCCTCGTCGATGATCGCCACCCGGCTGCAGAGCAGTTCGACCTCTTCCATGTAGTGGCTGGTGTAGACGATGCTCATGCCGCGTTCCCGATTGAGGCGCATCACGCTCTCGAAGATATGGTTGCGGCTCTGCGGATCCACCCCGACGGTGGGCTCGTCGAGGAAGAGCAGCCGGGGATGGTGCAGCAAACCGGCACCGATGTTGACCCGGCGCTTCATGCCGCCGGAGTATTTTTCCACGGCCTCGTCGGCGCGCTCGGTCAGGGCGATGATGCGCAGCACGTCCTCGACACGCTGCTTGAGATCCTTGCCCCGCAGTCCGTAGATTCTCCCGAAGAAGTTCAGATTCGCCCGGGCGCTGAGCGTGGGATAGAGCGCCAGGTCCTGGGGTACTAATCCATTGACCTTCTTGGCCGCGTCCATCTGGGTGCGGATGTCGTTGCCGGCGATGCGCGCCGTTCCCGACGTCGGTGTGACCACGCCGGTCAACATCGAGATGGTCTGGGTCTTGCCGGCCCCGTTCGGCCCCAACAGACCGAAGACCTCCCCCTGCTGGACCTCGAAGCTGATCCCCTTCACCGCTTCGAAGTCGCCGTACTTCTTGACCAGCTGATCGACTTCTAAGATTGCAGGCATGTTTGCCTCCCTTCATGGATTCTCTGGCACGAATCAATTCCCCAAAGGTTCGTCGTGCAGAAACGATCCAGCCGACTCTCGCACAGAAAAGAACCCCCAGCGAATAATTTCGAAACAGCTCATCTTGATATTTGAAGCGAAATTCAAGCTTACGTCCGCGGTGGTCTTATCCCGATTGAGCTAACGGCAATACATCAACACGCAACGATACGATCGTTACAAGGAAATCTGTCAATTGGCTTTCGCAGCGAAAAACGAAAAATGCAGCACACTCACCATTTTACAATAAGAAATCCCGCTGCCTTTGCATCGCTTCGCTTAAAACTTGTTTAGACAAGCGGGTTGGGTTGAGGAACGAAACCCAACACATTGACTACTCGAAACCTACCCCAGCACCGAACGAGATCGTGCCTCCCACTCCCCAATCCAGACTGTAGAATCCCTCTCGGGCATAACGAAGGAAGCTGGAATGTGCCCATTCCTTCGGTGCATCCACCACACCATGTTGTGCGGGATTGTAATGTATATACTCCAAATGCTGGATTAAATCTCTTTCATCCCGAATTTGATGCTCCCAGAAGCGCCTTTGCCAAACCGCCCGTTCACCGTTTCGTCTCCGCGATTCGGACACTGTTCCGCGGAGGGCAATATCACAGGTGCGTGTGAAGGTACTTTTAACCAGCCGCCAACGCATTGAATAATCCCTATCCCCTTGGGGTAACGTCCAGATGCAATGCATATGATCCGGGAGCAATACAAAGGCATCCATCTTGAATGTATGGCGTGTCATCACATACTGAAATGCCCCCCATAAGCGGGAAACGTTTTCCTTTTCGCACAAGAATCTTCTCCGGCGATGGGTCACAACCGTAAAGAAGTACGTTCCTCCATCCACTCGCGATCTGCGGTATTCGATGTTATCCCCCTAGAGTTAAATGTTGGGTTTCGGTAGCCCTCAACCCAACCTACATATTGGGATGTGGGGTTGCCCCCACATCCCACCACTAACACGCCTCACTCAAACTTGAACCGCCACACCGCGATGACGAAATAAATCACGCCCATCCCCACTAAAAACTCGATCTCGGGCAGGACGTCCACCAACCCGGCGTTTTCCGCCATGATGGAATAATACGCTTCGATGGCGTGCGCATGCGGCGTGAAACGCGTTAGGATCGAAATAAAGCCCTCCGCCCTTGTAAGAAGCAAAGGCGCCACGGGGGTCGTCACGCCGAGCAGAACGATGATCTGCAGTCAGGGGATCACCATGAAAGCCAGC
>JARRPX010000117.1 GCA_037382465.1 Anaerolineales bacterium
CTCCGGCACTTCGAGGCCGGGAACATCCGGCTCTTCATCCGATAAGGACTGAAAGTAAGAAATTGCTTCCGCCTGGACATCCTCTTTTCCCGCCTCCAAACTGCGCACAATCCCGTCAACAACTTCGTCACACTCATCGACTTCTTGCTTGGGTAGATGATCAGCGTCATCGACGTTCATACCTTCCTGTATCTCACCCAGTCCCTATCACATCCCCCTGTTCGCAATTCTACAATCGTCCCACCTGGTGTTCGAATCCTCCCCGATAAAGGCACCGACCCAGATTACGTGTCGTTTTCCTGGCATTCATCCCAGGTGCTATCACAACGCCGTGCATTTCAGGTTGATCAACCTACACGACCTCATTTGACTGCCGTATGGGTTCGATTGGCCTCAGCCGATCCATCCTGCTTTATCGACGAAAATTCGCCTCCTCCCCTTCTTCGCCGGCGTCCTTCAATGACTCCTCAAACCCCGAAAGGAAATCCCGCCACTCCTCGGCCGCAATTTCACCACTCACGCACAAGAGTCCGGATTTTCGTGGAATCTCCTCTCTGTCCGCACAAAAATGCCGGGGAAGCTCCACATCCCGTAGACCGTCTCGGATCACGCAGGACTCTTTTTCGGGCGACATAGTACTGGACACCCGCGATCGGGCTGGGTGCAGTAAGCGATGAGATCTAGGCGTATGAGTCCCTATCCTACTGATCGTCCGTCCGTCTCCGCTAAAAATCGAATGCATATCAAGTGAATTTCGCAAGGCAGCTTCATAAAGGAGGCTGTAGTTGGCGCGCAATTTGTAGATGCGGTCGGCAAGGTGTCGATCGAACTCAGGAGGAGGTTCACTCTCAAAATAGAAGGGACGGCCGAGTCCTCCGGCCAGTCGTTCGAGGCGCACGTACGCCTTGTGCGGTTCGAGGCTGATAAGCGTATCCGCACTGGGACCACCCTTCTCACCACTGAGTTCATTTTTCGATATGTAGGCAGCATCGTCCCCGTTCATCGTGAAAGCAAAAAGGGAATATACACCGCTGAGGATGATTTCCGGTATTTCAGGATCCTGTTTTCGCAGGCTGGCCATGGACTGCGTTCCCAGGATCATGCGGCCGCCATATTTACGCATCTGCTGGATGAGATCCTCCCAGCTAACCCCCGTGAAGGTCTGAAATTCGTCGATCACGATCAAAACGGGCACACGGCTGCGGAAATTTTTTTCTCCCTGCCGGATCAATTCCATGAGCACGATGTTGATCATCAATGAACCCACGAAGTCACTCACTTCAGATCCATACTTGTTTTTGCCGGTATTGATCACCAGGACGTTGCGATCCCGCACGATCTCGCCGACGTTCAATTTCGACTCGGGGCAACTGAATATCGGCAGCATCGGCTCTTCTTCAAAACGATGCGCTTTCGACAGGACGGGTTGAATCACCTGTTCCCGAAAATTACGCGTGAGTTCCTCGTAGTCGTGCAGGAAATATTTCGCCAGTGTTTGTCTGTGGGGGCTGCCGTCCAATTCCCGGGCGATGAATCTTCTCCGCACGCCCGCATCCGCATTCAGCACGGCCGCCAGTTGGGAAAGCCCCAGGCATGCATCTTTGGGACGAAGCTCGTTGGCGGCCGTGAGCAGTTGGACCCCGCGCTTGAGCGGAATCTGCATTCTCGGGCCCCAGTACCTCGTCCACAACGCCTGACCGATGTCGACGATCGAATTCGTGACCTCGATCACCCCCCATCCCGCTCGATGCACGTCGAGCGGATTCAGCGTATAGGCGTAGTCCTTGTCGGTGATGTCGAAAATCCGAATTCGATCCGCATCCGCAGGATCGAGCGTGCCCAGAAATTCGTCGACCAGATCGCCGTGCGGATCGATGAGGATCAAAGCCGGCCGGTCCCGATCCGCCATTGCCGCCCGGGAAAGATGCAGCATCAACGTCGATTTCCCCGCATCCGGTTTGCCGATGCAGAAAATGTTGTGCTTCAACGCCGTGGCAGAAATGTGGACCGCTTTCTTGGCCCCATCCGCCGTGAAGTAGGACCCGATCTTGTAGAAACCCCGCACGTCCTCCGGGTCGGGCGAGCGCATCTCCACGCCGCGCACAGGAACCAATCCCGGGGAGAGCCGCTCGTTGACGATCGGCGGATGCCAGAGTCCGGCAATTTCGTCCGGGCCGAGCCACGTCCACACCCCGTCAGGTACACCGGACGCCTCCGGCCACGCGCCCTGTCCCGCGAACGGATCCGGCGCGATCGCGAAACGATTCCCGCCCGCCACGGCGTACTGTGCCACTGCATCCCCGAGTCTCCCGGCGAGGAGGCGCGCCTCGCCGGGAGACTTCGCCCAGACGCTGGCCCGCACCACCGCCTGGTAGAACGTATCTTGATAGACGACTTTCTGCCGCACGAGCGAAAGGTCTGCACCGTGCCACGGATCGTCCGGCCGGCCCAGAAAGCGCCACAGCAGCCCGCCGAGGGAAATGCCGGAAATGGAAAAGAGGCTGAAGGAAAACCATTTCCCCTGGACGGCGAGCAGCGCCATGACGAAGGCGAACAGGATGACGAGCAGGTGGGCGGTCCCGTTTGCCCAGGCGACGTTTTGCGGCAGCGGCGATTGGCCGAAAGCGGGCGTACGGGAGGCGAGCGTGCCGCCTTCGTCGACGCCGTAGCCGCGTTGAAACTCGAGTTTGAGCCGGCGCTGAATCGTGGGCAGCCAGGCCGGTTCTCCCTTGCGCGCCAGAAAAACCTGAAGCCAGATGCGCTCGTGGGGCTCGAGCCCCAGCATGGCCGCCAGAAGTGAGTGCACCGGATCGCCCTGCAGGAACGTTTTCCACGTACGGATCGGCAGGTAGCAGGCTTCCTTCAATTGAAAGGCGAAGTCACAGCGCACGGCGCTCGCCAGCGTTTCGCTGCGTTCTTCGACCGGATCGCTCTCGAGCGGGCGCAGCACGGCGCTGGGCCACAGCGTCTGGATCTTCCCCGCCAGGTAGCGCAGGTCTCTCCGCCGGCCCCGGACGAGCATCACCCGGCGGTCCCCCGCGGCGTACATTTCCAGCGCCAACGGAAGCGGCAGCGAACTCAGAAATTGCCCCACCGCCTCCTCGTCCACCTCGTTGTGCGCCGGCAGGAGCAGTTCGGCGGCGCAGGGTGGGTTGGACGAGAAATCGGAGGGAATCGGAATCTGATCCGTGTCTGCTTCTGCGCTGATCCAGCTTACGTCGACCGCGACGAGTTCGCCGCCGCAGCGGCCGCAGCGCATCCCCCGGCCGGCGCCCTGCGCCAGCGTGTGGGAGAGGCCGCAGTCCCGGCAGACGAGCGCGGGTTCGGATAACATGCACGCCCTCACCGAAGGGAAGTTCGCTTCCTCCCTTCTCATGGATTGCTTCTATCTATTGTACGAACGGTGGGATTATCTGGGCGTGACGCGGCCGTCACGCAGGCGGGACGCGGGCGTCCTTCGACTTCACGCAATGCTGTGCATCTCGTTCCGCTCAGGAAGAAGGTTGTAAAACGGCTGGCGCCGGATGTTTATCCCCGCGTTCGCTCCGGGCAGATCAATGTCTGCTCAATCGGTTGCGGATGAACACCCGCAGCCAGTGTATTGGAAGAGTAAGATGATGGGTTTCGGCTCCCGCGACCCAACCTACAAACTGGCCTGACGAAGCAAATCCAATGCGGCGCGCATCATCTTTAGTGATCAATACGGGCAAACATCCTCAAGCTGATAATCCCCATTTTGAAGCCCGTGGTGGTAATTTCCCAGGTAGAACAATATCCTTTCTTCAAAACGCCCCGCTTCTTCGATGACCTGCATACAGGCGTCCGGCATGCTCGATGAAGGAAGATATTCATTCATGAAGATTTCTGCAAGGTGCGTGAATTCAGATCCAGGCTCTCCTGGCGGGTAGAATTCCTGCAGATTCGCCAACACAACCTG
>JARRPX010000118.1 GCA_037382465.1 Anaerolineales bacterium
GTAATCTCGTGAATAATCCTCTCTGTTTTATGTTTCTCATTGCGAAGCTGGGAGATGAGCTGGGCAAGTTCGCGGGTTCTCGACTTGACGTTATCTTCAAGGGTCGCATTCAGCTCATCCAGCCTCCTGTTTGCCCGCCGGATTTGTTGCTCCACTTCTTTCCTATCCGTGACATCCGTGGCGACACCCGCGATACGGTAAATCTCCCCGCGTTCATTTCGAACGGGAAAGGCCCGATCACGTATCCAACGAATCGCACCGTCGCCCCGCACGATGCGGTACTCTTGATCATAGTCGCCACTTACCTGCTTTTCCAGCGCGGCGGTCCTGACCTGCTCCCGGTCCGCCGGATGTATGCTCTCCACCCATGACAGAGGATTTTTATAAAGACTCTTACACGTTCGACCCCAGATCGTTTCGTAGGCAGGACTGATGTAGATCATCCGATCCTTTTCAGGAGTCGACATCCAGAACACTTCCGCGATGGTCTCCGCCATCTGACGCAGACGCTCCTCGCTTTCGCGCAACGCCGCCTTCTCCTGCCTGCGGACGGTTTCGTCCTTCACGGTTACCACGCTGCCGATGACCGCACCGCGTTTGCAGATGGGATTGCAGACCAGATCGACGGGCATGCTCGTACCGTCACGATGCATGACCACCATGCTGTCGCAGGAACAAGAGCGTCCGTCGCCAGACTTGAAGATCGGATCAAACCAGCAAGCCGGCGGTACTCCATCACCATGCGTCAGCAAATCATCGAAGCGGCGGCCGGCAAGCTCCTCCTGGGAATAGCCCGTCATGCGTAACAAGGTTGGATTTGCAAAGGTGATATGCCTGCCGAGGTCCAAGCCGGCAATACCTTCGCCCGCCGAATTCAACACCACCTCGGAACGCGCCCGCATGCGCTCGCGCATATTCCAAAATGTTATGAGCGCCACGCCCTCCAGCGAAATGAACCCAGCCAGGATCAAACCCCACATCCAAGGATAGGTAATGGCGAATTCATGGTTGTATACCGCGTACGGATAGAGTTGCCCGCCAAGACCGTGCTGGATAATTACGAAGAAGACGGCGAGCACATAAGGTATCCAGTCTTCGTACATCGCGATGACAATCAGTACGACGAAATAATAGAAATGAGCCTCGACATATCCATTAAAAAAATGAATGAGCACCGCGGCGGATGTCATCAATCCCAGTCCGGCGATCGCCGAGCGCAGCCTGCGGCCTATCCTGTTCCAACTCGCCACCAACCCAATGGCGGCGATTAACAAGCCCCCACCCAGGCTTTGAAGGGGAGGAAAACCCTGGTAGATCCCGAAGGCCGACAAGCCAACGACATGCAACCAAAGCAGCTTGAGAATCGCGCGATGTCGCGCACTCCACTCCTGATCAGTGAGAGTGCGTCCCCCCGGGACATGTTCCCAAATCAGATCCCAGGCCCGGTGGGCCGTCGCTTGTTTAATCGGAATATCCAAGGTGTTCACGCCGTGCCATTGGAGCCGTCGGTACCCAGAATGTTCAGCTTTCGAATCAGGCGGGAAAGATAAGTCCGCTGCAGGCCCAGAAGACGGGCAGCCTTGGCTTGGTTGCCCGCGGTGCTCTGCAACGCCTGCCTGATTACCTGTTTCTGGTACGCGCGAATCGCGGCGTGATAGGTCTGTTCCTGTGAGTCTACCGCAGAATTGTCTGAACTTGAATTGTTGACGCGCAGCAACGGCAGGTCTTCCGGCACGATCTCCGTACCCGTCGCCAGGATCACCGCACGTTCGATCAGGTTCGCCAGCTCCCTGACATTGCCGGGCCAGTGATAGGCCATGAGATGATCCATTGCCGCCGCAGAGAACTTCAGCACGGGTTTCTTCAGGATGCGGCAACATCGGCGCAGGAAAAGATCCGCCAGAGCGGGAATATCTTCCTTTTTCTCCCGCAGCGGCGGGAGAGAAATCGTGATCACGTTGAGACGAAAGAACAGATCTTCCCGAAAACGACCTTCTTGAACATCTCGCTGGAGATCACGGTTAGTCGCCGCGATAATGCGGATGTCGACATGGATATGCTTATTCCCTCCCACGCGTTCAAATTCCCGTTCCTGGAGGACTCTGAGAAGCTTGGCCTGCAGATCAGGTTTGAAGTCCCCGATCTCGTCCAGGAACACGGTCCCGCCGTTCGCAATCTCCAGTTTTCCCTTTCTCATCTCGTGGGCCCCCGTGAAGGCCCCCTTTTCGTGGCCGAACAGTTCGCTCTCGAGTAGCTCGTCGCGAAGCGCGACGCAATTGACGACTACGAAAGGCGCCTGCACCCGGGGACTCCAACGATGAATCGAACGCGCGAAGACCTCCTTGCCAGTACCGCTCTCTCCGAGCAGCAAAACAGTCGAAGGGGTCGCGGCGACTTTTCGCGCAATCTCGACGGCTTTCAGAAATTGTGGACTCTTTCCTACGATCTCAACGGCGGACGCATTCATCTCCGATTTGAGGTAAGTGTTTTCTTGGCGCAATTGCTTGCACTCAAGCGCTTTCTTGATGACGAGGTCGAGATGCTCTGCCGAGAAAGGTTTTGTGATGAAATCGAAGGCGCCTTCCTTGATCGCCTCCACCGCTTTCTCGATGGTACCAAAAGCGGTTATGATGATGATCTCGAGATCGGGGTGATCCCTGAGCTTGCGCAATACCTGCATGCCGTCCATTCCGGGCATCTGCAAGTCGAGGAACATCAGGTCGGGCTCCTCCTGGGCAACCCTTTCCAGGGCCTCTGCGCCGTTTGCCGCACTCTTGACGCGATAATTGAGGGCCTCCAGACGGTCCTCTAGAATCAGCCTTATATCCGGGTCGTCATCGACCACCATGATTGTTGCTGTTGTTGGTTTCATGGATATGGACTCTACTCGCAATTCACGGAATATATCCGGTTCTCGAGCTAATTTTATTTACCCCCTCACCGTCACGCTGAAGCACTTACCGTAATCGCGGATCCCGCTGCAGCCGATGATGAGGCCACCCACTTATCCTTGATCAACCAAAAGCAATTCTTATACCAGGCGATTATTCAATCAAGAATGAGCTATCTATTTAAACTTATTTGAAAATTTTTCCGGGGAAATATACCGCCCTTGCCCGGGTATCCGAAAGGATTCATTCCGTTATCCGATTGGATAATTTCGGGTATATACCCCATATACATATTATTATATTCATATACGAATAGTTGCATATTCCTGGCGATCGTTCGCGGCGGCCCGGGACATACCACTATTGAATCAGCGCGCCGACCGGTCGCGGACCAGCCCCGGCCGCAATCCCGTGAGGTATTGTGGCCGGGGGGTCTATTCAAAGGCACGGCTCTCATGCCGCCTGCCGCCATGCTTCCGCATTCACAGCCGCCTCCCGCTCCGCCGTGCTATACGTATGATGCGATCCTGCCAGACTGTGGTCGTACTCGAAACCTTCATCCGGCTCCGGATTATGGCCAAGCACCGCATCGATCTCATACGGTAAGGTTCCGCATTGATTGCGTCCTCCTTTCAGGCTGCAGCTTCTGCCCCCGAAAAGCTGGTAAATCGGGTCCCAACCCACAACAGTGGTCATCAAGGGATAAACAGCCAAGAGAATGGCCGCAGCCGATATCACATCGTGCCCTGTCAACACGATCTTAAGAATGCCGAACGTCATCACGGCGCCACCGCCGACGAACCTGATCATACGATCGACCAGTCCGATGTTTTCCACTGGAGCAACTCTTCCTCTGATCCTGCTCATGGTACTCACCTCCATTAACATGACTCCAATCGCGTTGTGTATCGATCACGGGCCGTACACCGTGATCTCAATCTTGAATACTGCAGCGAACATGCCATGCGCACGTCATTTATCGTTCATTCGTCGCCTACAAACAAAAAAT
>JARRPX010000119.1 GCA_037382465.1 Anaerolineales bacterium
GTTGAAACGCAAAACGGCACGTAAATTATCCGGCAGCACATCCACAGGATAGATCACCGGCGTGAGGTACATCCATGCCGTAAGCAGCACCTCGTACATCGGAACAGTATCCGGAAAGTAGATGGCAGCGGTCGAAACCATCAGGGCCACGCCCAGCGTAAAAAGTCCGGTGAGGAATACCGGCAGAGGCAGCAGCAGAATCGTTGCCGGCAAACTTGCGCCCAGCACCAGAGCGATGATGGCATAGGCGCCCAACGCCAGAACGAGATTGATCAAACCTGTGCCCAGCGCTGAAACGGCAAAGACCGCCTTCGGGACGAAAATCCGTCCCAGCAATCCGCCGCTCCATACCAGGTCGTTCATCGCGGCGGTCGTCGATTGTGCAAAGAAATTCCATATCAACAGCCCGGAAAGTACGTGCAGCGCATAGTCCTGTCCGGGAAAGCGAAAGATGTTCGCAAACACCAGTGTGAGGACCGCCATGGTGAGGAGCGGATTGACCATCGTCCAGGCCACACCCAAGAAGGAGCGCTTGTAACGCACCTTCACGCTACGGGCGATCAATTGCCCGATTAGGTCCCGGTAGCGAACGAGCGCCTGTAGTTCCTCATAGAACGGTTTCGCACGTGCGGCCGAATCGTAAACCCTCGAATCTTCGATCATTGGTGATAACCCATTCCACCTCGAACACTTACCCAATCGCGGCAAAGTCTATCATATTTATTCTACTTGTCGTGCGCAATGGGTGAAAAGAGTGTGTGAATTCCCGCAAATACAATTGGCGTTACTCCCGTGCGGCAGTCCATTCGATGATTCGATCGATTCCGCGCCGGAGCATGTCTTCCAGTTCATCTGCAGCACCCCGATAGGTATCCAGCGTGCCCGTCACCGGATCGTCGATGTCGTCCGAGCGGCCGATGAGCGCAGAGAACAGCTTCACCCGATCGGCGCATGCCGGGAATTGTATCTGCAGCGCCTCGGCATGACGGCCTTCCATGACCAGCACCAGGTCGAACTGTGTTAAGAGACCTTCGGCAACGGGCCGGGAACGGTGATCCTCGATGTCCAGGCCGCGTTCCCGCATGACACGCCGCGCTGCGGGAGTCGCCCGCTCGCCCGGATACGCCCAGACTCCGGCGGATTCGACGCGCCAGTCATCGCCCCATTCCGCATCATGCAGAATCGACTTAAAAAGCGCCTCCGCCATCGGTGAACGACACTGATTGGCGGAGCAAACGAAGAGGATCGATGGCATTCGGCTCCCTACGAGGTCCGGTGTCTTCTCTCCAATCGGAATAACTCGATGCTATAACCGCCCCATGATTCTCAGGTGACGCCGCAATTCTCCGCCCGAAATCAGCAGCAAGCGATCGCCCGATTCTTCCGCCAGTTCCTTGCACGCCCGCGTGAAATCGGTCGTCACGATGAGATAGGCGGAATCGCAATTTCCCTGGGATTCCATCGTCTCGAGCACGCTGCGGCCCTCGCCCACGCCCACATTTTTATCGGCGCGTATATAGCGCACGAAGACGCGCGCGACTTTTTTCTTCTCCGTGCGCCAGGCCAGCAGTTCCGTACAATCTTCGTCGGATCCTTCGAGAACGACGGTCTCCGGATATCCCAGCGCACCCATCAATTGGCCGATCTCTGAAACGATGCCCGCCGGCTCCAACGATTCGACGTGCGATTTGAGCATCGCGGTGTCCGGCAGCGGTTCCTGTTCTTCGCTCTTCTCTTCCAACTCCTTCTTGGCTTGTTCCAACTGTTTTTTGAGTTTGAAAGCCGGAGTCGGGTGAATGGGGACTTCGAAGATATCCTGCAGCCAATCATCGAGCGTGATGCGTTCTTCCAATTCGACGGGCTGCGTATCCATGGGAACCTGGTGGGGCAGCATGCCGCGTTCGGCCAGAATTTCGTACAGGCGCTCCTCGATCGTGTCCGCCACCCAAAACTCGTACACGTTGACCGGCACCTTGGGCCCGATCGATGGATTCAGGCGGCGCTCCAAGCGGCGGCGAACCGCGGGATTCCAGTTGTGATCGAAATGAACGACGTACGTCGCTTCCTTCAGCGCTTTTCCGTCCAACTGCGAACCGGCTTCAATGAGTAGCACGTTCCAATGAACTTGCTGGCGGAATGCGCTCAGGATTTCGTCCCGCTGTTCTTGCGAGGTGGTTCGATCGATGCTCAATGCGCCGTACGCTTCGAGCACGGGAAGCAATTTTTCAAGTCCGTCTTCTTTGAATTGGGTAATTACGACGATTTTCGATCCGGCTGAAGAGACTTCGTCGACCAGATCGACCAAAGCTCTCACTTTAACGCCGTCCAATAATTCCGGAGCAAAATTACAGACGCGTTTCAACCGTTCCACAGCCGACATGACGTGCGTACGGGTGATCGCTCCTCCAAGTTTGACCAGGCGGTTGCGCTCCTCCTCGAGCGCCCTCTCGTAAACCTTCATCTGCCGGTCTTGAAGATCGAGCCAGAGTTCTTGCCGGATCTGCGGTGGCATGCCCTTCGCCATTTCACGCTTCGTTCGCCGCATGACATGGCTCTCGAACTGCGTATGCAGCTCCGGCAGCGTGCTCTTCGTCGCTCCTTCCAATTCTTCCGGCGTGAGAAAGGTGAAAACGGAAAGCCAGCTTTCTTCATCGGGAGGCAGAGCGCCGGCCAATCCCCAGCGCCGTTGAGCCGAGAGCCGTTTCAGCGCATTGAACATCTCTCGCTCACGGAAGCGGATCATGTGCAAGCTGTCGAAAATGACGATGTCGAAGTTCAGGCTTTCGCCGGCCAGTAAACCGCCGGCGATGTCGATGGCCAGGGTCGAGTAATCCACCAGGTAGACGTGTGCCGGCGTGCGCCAATCCATATCCCGTTGATCGGGATTGCCCTGGATGGTCGTGAACGTCAGGAACGGAGCCCACGTTAATAGATGCCCGGACCAATGGCGCAATCCCGTCTTCGGACACACGATCAACGCTCGCTTGATTTCCCCTTGTTGAAACAGAGCGGAAAGCGCGGCGATCGCCGTGACCGTTTTACCCATTCCTGCGTCATCCGCCAATAAAAGCGCATCCCGGTTGATCAGTGTCAGCACAGCTTCCATCTGATCGTCGCGCAGGGGAAAGGGTAGAACCGGCGGGGTGACTTCCGTGAGAAAAACGCTGAGTTCCAGCGTCGGCCGCAGCATGTCCATCAGGTCCGGCACTTTTTTGGCCACGATTTTATTGCGTTCGACGATGGGTTTGTACGACCGCGGAAGCGGCGGCGGACCCTCGAAGACGAGATGGTCTTTGACAGGATACTTCTTTCCCGATAGCTGCGGGGCATCGAAATCGACGGCAATCTCTCGAATGGAATCCGAGGCCGTCAAGCGGGCCGGGTAATCGTGCAAATCCATGTTCTCCAGGCGCGCATGCGAGAAATCCAGCAATAGATCACACGTGAGAGTAATCATCTGGCCGCTCTCGCTGCGATCCGGGATGATTTGAACGTGCCCATCGATCGGGAAAGAGGTGAGTATGACCGGCGAGATATTCGGATCACGCACCGCAGCGATCGTCGGGCGTGGCATCGGAGTTACGGTTCGACCGGTAGATAAGCGTATCGTCGGCACGGGTTTTCTTCTATTGTTCGCCGACTTTTAGACTATGGGCTTCTTCCAAAGCGGTTCGGATGCGTAAAAATGGTTCCATGATGTTGCGCCCGCGAAGACGTTTGGGTAACACATCACGCCCGATCTCGGCTTCTTGATCGTGGCCCGGCAGTGCCTGGA
>JARRPX010000120.1 GCA_037382465.1 Anaerolineales bacterium
CACCGGGTATCCGAATATGGTGCCGATCGCATGGAACAGGCAAGCTTTATCCGGGCTTACAGGGTGGCAAAGCCCCTGTGAAGTGATCACGCGATGCTTGCCTCAAACATGATTTTCGATTCGAATTGAACGATACGGGAAGCAGCAAAGGGCTGCGAAGGGATACAAACCGAAGAAACATGCACCTCTGTGCCGCCGCAGTAGAAAGTTTGTGAGAAATGCGGGTTAACATGTTGGATTTGGAGCAAGGCCACAAACGTCAGTCAGTGGAAGGAATTGGATTCCACCTACTCCGTAACCGAATTCAAAAAGCAGCTGCACGGTTGGCGCCGAGAACGTCGGATTGTTATCGTACTTGAACACCTAAGAGAAAAGCATTCTTCAGGGTGGCGCTTATTAAACGTTCCTGGATATACCCCTCGTCTGTTCGCTACCTCATTATTATGCTCACCACCAGAAGAGATCTGGCGGGACTACAATCATCGATCCGATATGGAGAAACGTATAGCCGAAGCAAAGCATCCGCATACTCAGGGTGCGGTGCTTTACTCTTGTGCTATCAGCCCGGAAGTTCCGAACTGTAACAGAGGCCCTGCGACTCAGACACTG
Organism: Anaerolineales bacterium; assembly: GCA_037382465.1. Classification (NCBI taxonomy): domain Bacteria; kingdom Bacillati; phylum Chloroflexota; class Anaerolineae; order Anaerolineales; species Anaerolineales bacterium. The sequence continues at coordinate 610 of JARRPX010000120.1, forward strand.
GGGAGGGCAGTTTCGTTTCCGCCTCGCCCAACCCTCGATAGTCCAGCGGCCAGTGGCGATTTTATTGAGCTGGCATTGGGCCCAACCATCTTAAATCTTCTCCCGTGATCCTGCAGCGTTCGACATCCTGACGATTTTTTTGATGTTTGTTCATTTTGGTGTTGATTTGTCTTGCTGTCTTTATGTTATATTATCTATAGGCATAAAGGCATGAAAACAAATCTTGAAAACGCCAGCCGCTCGCGTAAACGCACCCTTGATTTGCACGATCAAGAGCGCGAGCTTTTGAAGGCACTGGTTTCTTGCCGTGGTATGACGAAAGGGAGCGTTTACAATCTCAAGACTCGCTGCGGCAAACCGTCCTGCGCCTGTGCTCGGGGGCGGTTGCACAGTGCAATGGTGCTTTCTTGGAGCCAAGCCGGCAAGACAAGGATTTTAGCCGTGCAGCCGGGCGATTTGGATCGGCTGGTCCGGTTGACGGAGGAATATCGAACTTTCCGGCAAGCGCGATCCAAGTTGGTTAAACTGCAGAAAGAGCTTTTGAAAGAGGTGGATAAATTGGAGAGGGCGCTCCGTGCCGCCCCAAGGAAGCAGGAGTTAAGTGGACCTGATCGTTTTTGAACAGGACCGACCCTTTATTCTCCGATCGCTTCGTTCGGGAGACTTCGACTATATCGAGGCGGCGAACGAAGTGGCTGAAGCGGATTTCTTTCGGGATCTGTTCAAGCGGAAGGTGATTGCCGATTTGGCGGAGAGCTATCCGACGCCGCGCCAAAAGGAGGAAGTGCCGTTATGGCTGTACGTGGCATCGGAAATAAGCATGAAGTTGCATGGGTCGAACAGCCACTACAGCTATCCACACATCATCAGGTGCGGTGGACTACTGGAGGCATTAGGACCCGCGCTGGCCCGCAAGATTACAGATAAGAAGACGGGAGATGTTGCGTTAGCATGCGAGGGTTTCAATCGGAAGAATCATTACCGTCGCGAGACTCCCTGTGACCAGGATTTTCTGCGCAAGTTGGCGCGGCAGACAAAACCGGATCGACTCCATGAATGGTTCAACCGTGAAGTTCCCCGTTGTCTAAGGAAGCTGAAGCTGTTTGATCCGGAGGGTCTTTTCATTGGAGACGGGACCTACGTGTTTGTCCCCGATAACAAGGCTTACGAGGGATCGGTCGTTCTGCTATTTGATGAGCACAATCATCCGGTGGATCCCCAGAAAGTGGATCTGTCGGACAAACGCTACCACTGGGAACGCTGCTACAAGATGGTATCGATCATCCACACGAATCGGGCGCTTGATTATTTTCTTTATGTGGCCGTGAAGCTGGTGTCGGGGAAGACGCACGAGTCACCCATTCTCTATGAACTGGTGGGGGATTTTGTTAAGACGATGGGGCGCGGGGTTATGAAGGTCTTGATTTTGGACCGAGGGTTTATCGATGGCCCCTCGATTGGGAAATGCAAGAAGGACTATGGCGTTGATGTCATCATGCCATTGCGCAAGAACATGGATTTGTACAAGGACGCGGTAGGATTGACGCGAGTCCCGGATTTCGTCTGGGAACGATATGAGGAGCCTGTGGCGGAATCCCGGCCGGTTGTCGTTCGGCCGCCAGCCATTGAGAAGCGTGAGGCGGCGCGTCAAAGGACGCTGGCGCTTCGGAAAGGACAACGGCTTCAATCTGCTGCCAAGCCCACGCGGCCGGTGCAACCCCGGCGCGCAAGCTTCGTAGGAACCCTGGAAAAAGCCTATACGTGGCAGGAATGCCCGGTACCGTTGAACGCGATCATAAACCGAGAGATTAACGAGCAGGGGAAAGAAGATTTTTGGGTATTGGTGACGACGCGGTTAGGAAAGCCGAGCCGAGATGTTCGGACGCTTTATGGGCTTCGAACAGCCATTGAAGAACGGCATCGTCAGATCAAATGTTTTTGGGATCTGACAGATTTCAAGTCCCGCAGTTTCGCGCTGGTTCTCAACCAGGTGGTTTTCCTGGCGCTGACATATACTTTGCTGCAAGTGCATTTATATCTGCGCCAACGGGCCGAATTGAACCGGGTGACGAGGCCGCGGCTTCTTCAGATGTTGACGCCTACGGTGTCGGTCATCATCGTCTATTATCAGAGACGGTTTGCACGGCTAACGATCGGAGAGTACTCGCAGATCTTGCTGACGGTTGAGGGAGAGGCGAAACAAAAGCTTTTGGCGAAGATACGACGATTGAAGGATGGTTTAGAACCAAATTTGCTGAATCCCAGGCCTCCCCCCTGATCACATCCGAAAAATCCGTTGGGACCGAAACCTTGCCGCGAAATCAGAAGCCTGAGGGATCCGTTTCTTTTTTCACCGAAATGACACCCACTATAGCATCAGAAATTTAGGGAAAATCCCGATAATACAAATTGCCCGAAAGCCGGAGCTCTCAAAAAGGGCGGCTGGGCCGCACCGTACCTTCCCCAGTGTCTGAGTCGCAGTCCCCAGTCAGTTTTTCGTTGAGGGGGTCCAGGATCTCTGCTAAATTCAGCCGTTTAAAATGTATAGGATTCTTCTGGATATCTTGTGCCGATTCTCGAGCAAAAAGATCGTAGTTGTGGGCGATCTCATCGCGGACGAGTTTCTTTACGGCCGGACTTCGAGGGTTTCGCGCGAAGCTCCCGTACTGGTGCTGGAGTATCGGAACTTGGTACGCCTTCCCGGAGGTGCCGCCAATGCCTCCAACAACCTATTGGATCTTGACTGCGACGTCACGATTGGCGGAGTTGTCGGCCAGGACGAAGCTGGGAGAGATCTCGTAGCATTCCTTCGGCGCAAGGGAGCCAACGTCAAACCCATCCGAAAGATCCGATCCTATGCCACTCCCATTAAAACGCGTATCCTGGCCGGGGCGCATCATTCCGCGCCGCAACAGATTGTCCGACTCGACCGTATTCCTTATCCGGGCGATATAAAGCCGCGATTTACCTGGAGGCTTTTGGAGAAAGATGTGCAATCGGCGGATGGTATCATTGTGAGCGACTATGGATACAACACCCTGAATTCCCGGTTAATGGCCGGTTTGAGCCGTGCGGCAAAATCTAGGAAGATCC
>JARRPX010000121.1 GCA_037382465.1 Anaerolineales bacterium
CCTGCATCGATGTATCGTATACATAGACTACACGCGTGGCGACGTAGGTGGAATCGCCCTCATAGGTCCGCGTAACCTCAAAATTCGTCCTGGTCCAGTAGATCTTCAGATCGGTGTAGGTGTGATGGTCCTCGTCCTCGGGCAGGTCGCTGGTGGCGTATTCTTCGGAAGAATACTTGGTTTCTGACTCGCTATACAGATTCCCCTGTCCGTCTCTGACCTCGGTCTTGTAGGATCTGCCCTTGAGGATGTCGTCCTGGTAGTACCAGGTCGTGGTTTCCAGGCCGTCGGCGCCGATGGTGCGCGACCATTCGTGGCCGCGGAACTGGGTGTGCTCCTCGTAGTAAGGGTAGTCCGTCGAGACGCCGTCCGAATGTTCCTCGTCGTTCATCGCCCCGCCGCCGTATTCGTAGTCGAAGGTGATTGGCGAGGCGTTGATCCCGTCGTGGAGCCGCTTCTCAACCACGCGGTAGCGCGTGGGCATGACGTACATTTTTAAGATGTTGAGACCGCAGAAGTCGCAGCCGAACAGCGGCAGGACTTTCGTTGCATCCCCAGGCACGGTCAACGTGGCGCTGAGAGTTTCCCAGCCCCAATCACTCCCCGGATGGCCAATTGGCACATCATCGCTCCATATCTCGGTATTACTGTCGTCGATCTCGATCCCGAAATTGACATGGGTTCCGACGTAGCCATTTACATCGCCCGTGAAGCGGTAGTTCGAGCCGGGGAAGTACACGTCCAACTCCAGGTCCGGGAGTTCGATTTCATCTTGATAGATCGGATCACTCCCGCCACGGTATTTTTCTTTTCCCTCGTCGTTGGTTTCATCGGCGTTCCACGCGTCGTACTCGAACTGGAACACCCCGCCGTAGCCGTTCTCGGCGCGGGTGAGGTGCATCTGGTCGCCGTATTCGAAGGTATAGGCTGGCAGCGCTTCTGTTCCACCGATGCCGAACTCCTGTACCTGGATCAACGTTGGCGTGTCACCTCCTTGGTCCCATTCGACGTTGGGGAAAATCAAATCTTCCGCATCGCTTGCGTAGGTGAATACGTACTTGCGGATCAACTCTTCATAGATCTCATCCCCGTCGGCATCGTGCTCGATGCGGATTTCGCTGAGCAAAGACCTCTTGAAGAGAATGCGGTAGCTCTTGTAATCCCGCCATTTCCCTTCGAAGTCCGTTCGAGGAATGCGGGTGAAGACGACGCGGTAACGACTGTGCGGATAGTAAATCGCCGAAGGATACACCGCAACGGTGTGATACGATTGATAACCGCTGCAGTGTCCCACGGAGACTTTCTGTTCGTACTCGTATTCGTAATGAATTTCCTGGCCATGGACGTTGCGAACTGTAAACAAAGGCCACTGCCAGCGGCGCAGCATCTCAACGCCGCAGGTGGTGAAATCGGGGTAGTACGGGCCTGGTCCGAAATAGTAACGCGTTCCTGTCTTGTCCCACACCAACCAGAACGAATTATCGATGGGATATCCGGCCGAACCTTCGATCGGATAATGGCGGATGCGCATGAAGGAATGGTCCGCCGTCTGGTACTCGACGTAATCGCCGTTGCCGTCGGTGCCCTCCCCTACAGGCAGCAGCAAGCCGCCCATGCCGTTGACGGTCAGCGAGAAGGTGTCATCGTCCTGGTAGTCGGAGGTGCCGTTCATGTTGCGCTGGATGTAGCCGGTGTCCAACGACCAGCCCATGCCCGCCCAATCGGCCTGGGTGTAGTTGTTGGCGCCGTCGACGGTCTGGCTGTTGTAGCTCAGTACGAGATTGGGCTGCAGCCCGCCGGGACCGGCAGGCACTTCGATGGGCAGCGAGTAGGTCCCTGCGCCGGTGAACCCGGCCACCTGGAAGTTGTCCAGGGTGGGCAGGCGCGCCGCCTCCCAGTCCTGGGTGTTGAAATCGAAGACCGAGAGGTGATCGACCTCGGCGGACATCACATTCGCCTCCGTGTCGACCATGGTCACCATCGGCACCCAGCCTTTGTCCTTCTTGCTGTAGTAGAAGATGGTCAGCGAAGACTCGTCACCGTGGATCTCGTCATCCTCGTAGTGCATCTCCAGCGTGAAGGAGGCAGTGAACTTCTCCACCAGGGCGCGAGTGTCGGCTCGCGCGGCGACGATCTCCACCGGATGCCCGCTCAGCGAGTCGGGGATACCAGAGTAGCGTCCGGCGTTGCGCACCCGCACAGTAAGTGATTGCTTTACGGCTTGTTTTGGGAATTTAATGCGTACCCGGCCGTCGAGTCCGTCGATCTCGCCGCCCTGGGCGCTCAATGTGAACAGGCTGCGGTCGCCCAAACTCAATTTGGCTTCGGTCAGCACGACTTCGTCCTGCAGCAGCTGGGCAGCGATGGCGAAGGGACCTTCAGCATTGGGGGCGACCTTCCATTCGAATTCGCCCGTCTCACTTTCCACCGGCACGCGCAGCGTGAGGTTTTTCTGGTCCCATTCCTTTGAGTCCTGCCCGTGGGGGCGGATGCCCTCCGGCATGCTGATCGCCAGCTCGAGGTTTTCGGTCGATTCCAATTCGTTCCAACCTTCGATGGCGTAGGCGATGGTGAACGACTTGCCGGGCATGATCGCTTCTTCTGTGGTTTCCAAAATCAAGGTCAACGGGATTTCACTCGGAGTTGGCGTGGGGGAAGCCGTATCCGTTGCTGTCGATGTGGGCGTGCTTGTTGCTTCCGCAGTCATTGAGGGGGTGCTGGTTTTTGTCCAGGTGGGCGTGTCCGTCGCTTCCGCGGTGGCCGAGGGCGTTTCTGTGGGGGTTTCCATGTCCGTCGTCGTGGCGGTAGCAGATGTAGATGGAGTCGGCGTCCCTGTCTCGGTGGGCGTAGGTGTTGGGGTCGGCGTATCCGTCGCTGTCCCGGTCGGCGTACCCGTGGTTTGCGGTTGCAGGTTGGGATGCGCCTTCGCCTGCGGCTGAATGGAGGCGAGCGACTCGGATTCCGAGCCGGTGTTGACCGCCAAACCGGTGAAGAGCATGTCATCCACTTTTTCATCCAGGGCATGCTGCACGCCGGCGAAGACGGTCGCGCCGGGCGGAAAGGCCATGCCGAGCAGCATGGACACGCAAAGCAGAATCCGGACGGATGCCATGGACAATAGATTGTTTTTCATGGAAAGACTCCCCCGAAAGTGGATTTCGCGCCCCCATTAATGAGCGTGGGCTAACTTGATAATCAGGATACAACATTTCCTGTGGCGCGATCAAGACGTTGTTCGCACAACTTTTCTATGTTTACCCTACGATCGCGCAGGATAGTTACGGGAGGTTTACCTTGGTATTACCATTTGGTAACGGAAGCCAATAAGCCCGTGTGGTTATTAC
>JARRPX010000122.1 GCA_037382465.1 Anaerolineales bacterium
TGAAGGCTTTTCCAGAACCGGTTTCATGATCATTGTCCAATGGATTGAATCTCTGTCCGCAAATGACAAACTGATAATCATCGCCGGCCAATCTGATTGGACGCGGCATTTATTCCGCAGCACACCGGAATGGGCGCATTATCCCGTTTTTGTCTTATACGGTATTTTCAGGCCTTTCCTTCCGGCGGCGATCATCGACAGCGGCGCGCCGTTGTGGCGGATCATCGCCCTGTGGCGAGGGTTGGGTTGGTTCTCGCTGCTGCCGTTCTTGTTGTATGCGCCATTTGCCGCTGTGCGGCACACCAGATGGCGTAGCCTGCCTACGGGATTGTCTCTACTCACGTGGATTACGATATTGATTTCTTCCTACCGTGGGGCGGGCGATCAATGGGACAACCCCAGATATCGAACGGCATTCATCGCTTTACAGGCTGTGCTTGTGGGCTGGGCGTGGGTTACATCGCGGGAGAAGAAGGGTCGTTGGCTGCCGCGAATGGCCATCCTCGTCCTGAGCGTTACCGTGCTCTTTACGTTGTGGTACGCATTTCGTGGGCGGTTGCTTCCGGTCTTCACACCCATGCACATGATCGCCAGTATGGCCGCGTTCATCGTTTTATTCTTCCTGTTTCATCTCGTACGCGATTTTTATCGTTCCCGTAAAGTCACAACTTGACGGATTCTACAAGAAGTGTATAATTCAGTTTCTGAATTATAAAAACCTCGTCCTTGGCGGTTCGTAATATCGTGTCGAATTGGAAAGACGGGTACCGTCCCAGCGATCTTTACCTGGAATTAAAAGAGGAGTTTCCATGCCGAGAGCTTTAATTACCGGGATCACGGGTCAGGATGGCTCATATCTCACTGAGTTTTTACTCAGCAAGGGCTACGAGGTCCACGGAATGATCCGTAAAGCCAGCACGTTCAACACGGGCCGGATCGATCACATCTATCAGGACCCCCATCGTCCGGAAGCTCGCATGTTCCTGCATTACGGGGATCTGGCCAGCGCCGAGGTGCTCACCAATCTGATCTACAACGTCCAGCCTGATGAAATTTACAACCTGGGCGCGCAGTCACACGTCAAGGTGAGCTTCGAGATGCCGGAGTATACAGGCACGGTAACGGGTTTGGGCACGGTGAGGATCCTCGATGCCATACGCCGCAGCGGGATCGAGGCTCGTTTCTACCAGGCATCGTCGAGCGAGATATTTGGTAATTCTGAACCGCCGCAGAACGAGAACACGCCTTTTCGACCGCGCAGCCCCTATGCCATCGCCAAAGCGTACGCTTACTGGATCACCGTCAACTACCGCGAATCCTACGACATGTTCGCCGTCAACGGCATACTTTTCAACCACGAAAGCCCGCGGCGCGGTGAGACCTTCCTGACCCGCAAGGTGACCCGTGCGGTCGCGCACATTCTGGCCGGGATGCAGGCCAAACTCTACCTGGGCAATCTGGATTCGCGAAGGGATTACGGCTACGCGCCCGAGTATATCGAGATGATGTGGCACATGCTGCAGCAGGAGGTGCCGGATGACTTCGTCATCGGCACGGGCATCGCGCCGACGATGCGAGAATTCGTGGAAGAGGCATTTTCTTACGCCGATCTGGATTGGCAGGAATACGTCCAGATCGATCCGCGTTACTACCGACCGGCCGAAGTCGATTACCTGCAAGCCGATGCCAGGAAAGCGCGCCAGGTGCTGGATTGGAATCCGAAGATTACTTACAAAGACCTGGCGCGTATCATGATCGATGCGGACATGCAGGCGGTGGGCCTGGAACCGATTGGCAAGGGGTTGGAAATCCTGCGGGATAACTTCAGCGGATGGCATCGTTGGGACAATAGCGTAACCGCATTGCTCAATTCTTACAGCAATGGGATCGAATAATTCCGATCGTTTACCCTCTGATCGCCGCCAACCGTTTTGGGGGATCGGTGATGTCGATCGTGGGAATGTGGATCCGATGGAAGTGCTTGTGAGGTAGTATCAATGGCTGCGGATGAAAACACACAGACGATTCGAGACCTGAATTTATTGGAACACATCGAGAAGGATCCCGACATCACGCAAGCCTCTTTGGCTGCGAAACTCGGTGTGGCTGTCGGAACCGTCAACTGGCATCTCAAGCGTCTGATTAAAAAGGGATACATCAAGGCGAAGCGAGCGGAGCGGAAAAAACTGCGCTACATCATCACTCCGCAGGGGATTGCCTTGCGCGCCCGTTTGACCGTGGCCTACGTCGAGAATTCGATGACCCTTTATCGTCAAATCCGCCAGGAGGCACGCGAGGCGTTATCCGTGGCGCAAAAGAACGGACACAAGAAAGTGGCAATCCTCGGAAAGGGCGACATCGCCGACGTTTGCCGCCTCACTTGTTTGGAACAGGGCTTCTCCGTGGTCGACGTTCCCGAAGACGACGAGGTGCCCGTGCTCGAAATTGATGGAAAGAAGATCCATTTATCGAACCCTTAAATTCGATCACGATGAGTGAAGAGAAGCGGCAAGATCCAGGAATTCAAAGGAAACTGGATGAGGAGGGTAGTGAAATGCCAGAGCAACGTAGAGTGCTGGTCACAGGGGCCGGCGGCTTCATCGGCTATCACCTGGTGCAGTTTTTAAAGGAACACGATTATTGGGTCCGCGGCGTAGACATCAAACTGCCCGAGTTCGGGGAAACGCACGCGGATGAATTCGAGTTGTTGGATCTGCGCAGGTGGGCAAACTGCCTGCAGGCGACCCGGGACGTGGAACATGTGTATGCCCTCGCGGCTGACATGGGCGGAATGGGGTTCATCTCCTCGAATCACTCCCGCATCCTGCGCAACAATTCTCTGATCAACATCCATTCGCTGGACGCGGCGCGCATCAATGGGGTGAAACGCTACCTGTACACCTCGTCGGCGTGCGTCTACCCGGAGTATCTCCAGGAAGATACGGAGGTGACGCCGCTCAAGGAGGAGGATGCCTACCCGGCACAGCCGCAAGATGCGTATGGCTGGGAAAAGCTCGTCACTGAACGACTCTGCACCCACTATCGCCAGGATTTCGGCATCCAAACCCGGATCGTGCGCTTCCATAATATTTTTGGCCCGCAGGGAACATGGGACGGCGGCCGCGAGAAAGCGCCCGCGGCCCTGTGCCGTAAGGTGGCGATTGCGAAGAAAACCGGAAATCCCGAGATCGAGATCTGGGGCGAAATCCCGAGATCGAGATCTGGGGCGACGGCGAACAGACTCGCTCCTTCTGCTACATCGATGACTGCCGTGTGGGCATCTACAAATTGATGCAGTCGGATTTCCACGATCCGCTCAACCTCGGCCAGGATCGCTTGATTTCGATCAACGAATTGGCCGACATCATCGCAGACGCCGCCGGGATCGAAATCAAGAAGAATCACATCGAGGGCCCGCAAGGCGTTCGTGGACGAAATTCGGATAACAGCCGCTTGAAGAAGGTTTTGAAGTGGGAGCCGGAGATCTCCCTCGAGCAGGGCCTGGCGCAGACGTATGAATGGATCGAGGCGCAGGTGATGCAGAAGTATTTCTCTGAATAGCGGCAACAGATCCGGACAGGTGGGCAGTATGAACAAGGGACTCGAGCAGCATCTATCATGAAGCGGCATGTGATCGTCACGGGTGGAGCGGGATACATCGGATCGATGTTGGTGCCGGCTTTGCTGTCGCGCGGAGATTGGGTGACGGTCATCGACAAGCTGTTGTTCGGCGGCGGGTCGCTCCTGGCTTATGTATCTCACCCGATGTTCCATTTCGTCCGAGAAGACGTGCGGGAATCCGGCGTCATCGAACGAGCCGCAGCGGAAGCGGCTGCGAAGGGAGCGCCCGCGCCGTCGGCGGTGATTCATCTGGCGGCCATCGTGGGCTTTCCGGCTTGTAAGATCGCGGGAAAGGAAACCTCGTGGGCAACCAACGTCGACGCCGTGGAGCGCACATTCCAGGCGGCAGATCGGCTCGGTGCGGAACGGCTAATCCTCGCATCGACGTACAGCGTATACGGGATCGCCGATGACGGCGCTCCGGTTACCGAGGAATCGGCGCTTCATCCGCAGTCGTTGTACGGTGAATCGAAGATCGCTGCGGAGGAAATACTTCTGGAAGCAGCGAATTCGTCCGCGTGTGCGCCGTTGATCTTCCGTTTTTCGACCTTGTACGGGGTATCGCCGCGGATGCGCTTCGACCTGATTGTCAACCAGTTCACGCTTGAAGCATTCACCCAGGGTGAATTGATGATATTCGAAGGGCAGCTCTCGCGTGCCTTCGTGCACATCCGGGATGTCATCGACGGGCTGCTCATCGGCCTCGATACGCCGCCGGACAAAATCCGGGGCCAGATCTACAACCTGGGCCATGAGGCCGGGAATCTCACGAAGGACGAAGTCGCCGCATTGATCTGCCAGGCGCTGCCCGAAACCAAGGTTCATCACGAACAGATGAGTTTCGACGGCGATATGCGCAACCTTCAGGTTTGCTTCGACAAGATCGAGCACGAACTTCAATTCCATGCCAAACGTACGGTATCGAACGGGATCGACGAGGTTCTCCTGGCATTGCGTGAGGGTATGCTAACAGAACCCGATCGAGTGGAATTTCGCAACGCGCCTTCGATCGTGCCCTGAAAACTGTATGATTTTATGAGGAAGCCGGTATGCCTGAAGAAGTAAAACCTGATGAATTTTGGGGAATACGACGCGTCCTCGTGACGGGCGGCGCCGGTTTCCTCGGGGGCTACGTGGTGGACAAACTGCGCCGGCGGGACGTGAAGGAGATTTTCGTCCCAACCATCGAGGAGTACGACCTCGTACAGTTGGAAGCCATCAAGCGCATGCTGCGGGACTCCCGGCCGGACGTCATCATCCAT
>JARRPX010000123.1 GCA_037382465.1 Anaerolineales bacterium
TAATCGCATTGATCCTGCTTTCTCGAGTCCCCGAATCATTTCAAATCGTCATACGTGCTGCAGGTGGCTTGCTTCTACTCTATCTCGCCTGGGCGAGCTATCGAAATTGGCAAGAGAGCGTCTTCCAGGATTCGGAGCAAAGCGAATCGGCGCCGAGAACGTTGTTACAGGCGGTGATGGTCAATCTGCTCAACCCCAACCCGTACCTGGGCTGGAGCTTGGTACTGGGCCCCGCGGTCATGGATGCCTGGCAGAAAGATCGCACTTACGCCGTCGTTCTAATCGCGGCCTTCTACGGCACCATGGTCGTCGGATTGGCGGGGACGATTTTCCTCTTCGGCAGCGCGAACAGACTCGGTCCGCGCGGACGGCGTGGGGTGGTGCTGCTGTCCGCAGGCATCCTTGCAGCACTGGGAATCTGCCAACTCGTGCTGAGCTTTCTCGACATTTTCGGTGCGATCTGATTTTCCTCAATGCCCGCGTCACCTGTCCTAAGAAGCTGAAAGAACAGCCTTCTTGCAAACTCTCACAAACCGGTTGTAGAATCTATCTCGGGAAAGGGCGGTAGCCGATCCCGGAACTTCTCCGCAGATGCTCCCGAGCAGGAAGATTTGACTAGAGTCATTCGACTCCAGGAGGTGTAATGAAGAAGCGGGCTTTTATTGCCATGATCATCTTGTTTTTCGTCCCGGCGTGCAGAAGCACCACACCGACGGTGTTACCCGAACCAACTTCTACCTTCGCAGAACCCCAGGTGAGTCCGGAACCAGGTTATCCCGAAGTGACAGGGCCGGATCCTTCGTACCGTGTGGCGGCGTTCTACTACCCCTGGTATGGCAGCGAAGAGATCGACGGCGCGTGGGTTCATTGGGATCAGGCGAACAATCAGCCGCCCGCGGACATCGGTGCCGATTACTATCCGCTGCTCGGCGCCTACAGCGCGAGGGACCCCGTCGTTGTTGCACAGCACTTCGCCTGGCTGCGAGAGACTGGGGTTGGGGTGATCATTTCCTCCTGGTGGGGCAGGCAATCGAACGAAAATGTTGCCGTGCCCCTCTTACTCGAAATGGGGGAGCGCTACGGCATAAAGGTGGCCTTTCACATCGAAAACTACGGCGGGCGTTCCGCCAATCGCTTGGTGCAGGATGTCAAGTATATTTATGACAACTATGGCGAACATCCGGCCTTCTTCCGTACGACGAGTTCGAGCCGCTGGAGCCCCGACGATCGACCCAAGGGGATGTTTTTCCTCTGGGCGTCAGTGGCTCCGGACGGGGAATCGCCCGCAGTCGAACCGGGCTACTGGCAGGAAGCGTTGGATGAAATCCATGCCCTGTCCGATGGCGGGTTGGTCATCACCGACCAAAATTCGTCGCAGTGGATCGAACAAGGTCACTTCGATGGCGCGTACAACTACGGTGTACTCACTATGAATCTTGACTCCGGATACAAGTGGGCTCGCAGTCTGCCTGTCGACGCATTGTTTTTTCCCGGTGTGAACCCGGGTTTCTCGGCCGAGCGGATCCATTATTCTTCGGATACGGACACACCCCGTAATGATGGGGATTCATATGAGAACCGCTGGGAGATGGCGCTGGATGTGGGCATCGAGCCCGAGATGGTCGTCATCACAACGTTCAACGAGTGGCACGAAGGCACCCAGATCGAACCGGCGGTGCCGGACATGCAGGACAGCCACGGTTACCCCTACAAGAATTACGCTCCCTTGCCGCCGGAAGGCTATCTGGAACTTACTCGCAAGTGGGTGGATACCTTTCTGGCCATGGACTGGCCGGAAGTCGACGCGCAGCGCGTGCGCATCCGCCTGGCGACTACGTCCGATTGGACCGATTTCAATCTGCTGTCCGGCGGCACGTGGCTCCGACCGACCCTCATCTCCGCCAGTGATTCGGCGCAGACGGCTGGGCTCATCGACGGACATTTCGCTCTAAATCAACCGATCGCTCAGGCTGAAGCGGGAAACCTAATCGAGATGATCGTTGACATACAATTGACCGATATAAATGGCGATGGAACACTTGTGTTCGAAATCACTCGCGGTAACATCGGGATGACCTGGGTGGAGTTCTACCGCGTGACGGACGATGAACCGCTGCTGATCGAATCTGTCAAATGGGGTGGTATTTCCGGCGACGGACGGAACGGGCGCAGCTTCGAAATTCAAGCCGATGCGTTGGTCGACTCAGCACAATGAGAACAAAGCTTGTGAAATTTGCAGCGAGATGCCGCCGCGTGTTGTATGATGGGGCGACGATCTCGCATTGGGCAAAGGTCAGGGAACCCGGCACATAAGCATTAACACAGGGACGGCCCGGCACTTGCTGATCGTTAGCAGATAATTATGGAGGGGACCATGGAACGCAAACGAAGATTCTGGACGTTCTTTGCAGTCGTGCTCATCCTGATTCTGACAGGATGCGCTAGTGCAGCGACTCAAGGATACGATACATACGGTTCGTTCGCAGACTCCGCCTCCGGGGGGGCGGAGTACGCAGAGCCCGAGGAAGCAGAGGCGCCGATGGCTCCGGAAGCGCCGCCCTTGGAGGAAGTCCCGGAGTCCGAGGCCGCTTCGGGCGGCGCTTCCGACATGGCGCTGCTCGATTTCGGGCAGCGCTCCAGCCGCATGATCATCAAAAAC
>JARRPX010000124.1 GCA_037382465.1 Anaerolineales bacterium
CCTCCGGCAGGCGCTGAGGACGTCGATGGTTCGAGTCAATTCGCAAGAGGCCAACCTTCGATGCCGCAATCGAGACGCTGCGCTGTTTCCGGTGTTAATCAGTGTGTCAACGAAAGTGTCAATTACGAGCTGTAGGAATCACGCGGCTGCGCACAGAAGTTTCACGTAGAGAGTCCGGGTAAATGATGCGCACCATTGGACGTGCCGATTCGAGATCAAAGGACCGAAGATGGAAGCGAAAGCCGGCGATAAACCGAAAACGAGATTGTTCTACCTGGATAACTTCAGGATCTACCTCATCATTTTGGTGATTCTGCACCACACCGCGATCGCCTACGGCGGCAGCGGCGATTGGGCAATTAAAGATCCGGCCGTGGATGAATTCAGTCCCATTTTGCTCACATTCTTCACCGCAGTGAACCAGTCTTATTTCATGTCGGCATTCTTCTTAATGGCGGGCTACTTCACGCCTCGATCGCTGGAGCGTAAAGGCACGGCGGCTTTCGTTCGGGATCGCTTCATCCGTTTGGGAGTGCCCATTCTCGTCTTTACCACCCTGATCATCAACATCAACCAGTTGATCCTGGGTGTCTGGTGGCGGGGCATCCCTTTTAAATGGAACTTCACCTATGAAGTGGGACACTTGTGGTTCCTCCAGGCGCTGCTCATCTTCGCCCTGGTATACGTGGCCTATCGCGCCTGGTCGGACAGAACGCCAGACCGCCGGCGTTTTCGATTCTTTGTAGATCGATTTCCTTCCGATCGCAGCATGGCTCTCAGCATCATCGTCCTGTCCACGCTGACGTTCATCGTGCGCATCGGCTATCCCGTGGGTAAGTGGGTGGCGCCCGGATTCCAGTTCGCCCATTTCGTCCATTACACGTTTGCATTTTTCGTGGGCATCCTCGCCTATCGCGGTGACTGGTTCAACCGATTGGGGCGGGACCAAGCCCGCCGCTGGGGTGTTGTCGCTTTGGTAATGCTGCCGATATTCTTCGTGGTGGCTGTTCTGGGTGGTGTATTGGAAAGCGACACTGCGCTGGAAAATTTTGTGGGCGGCTTGCATTGGCAATCCCTGGTCTACGCGACCTGGGAATCGATCCTGTTCATCGCCGCTCTGACGTTCCTGCTGTATTTCTTCCGCCAGCATGTCAACGTCTCGAGCCCTCTGCTGAAATCGATGGCCGCCAGCGTCTTCACCGTCTACATCATCCACCAGACGATTTTGTTCGCCTTGAACGTGCTCTTCCTTTCGGTGCCGATCCCCACGATCTTGAAATTCGCGATCGTATCGCTGATCGCGGTGCCATCCTGCTTCGTGCTTGCGGCGTTGATCCGCAGGATTCCGTACACGAAAAGAGTCCTGGGGTAGGGTTTCTCAAAGTTGGAGGCGAGCGCTGCCAGTTTCAGCGATCGTGGATTTAAGTCTTCGCATGCATAATTAAGGTTAAAATAGAAGTGTTGCCAGAGCTTGCACGGAGGGGTCGGACAAGATGATCGATATCTGGGGAACCTTTCTTTTCGGTTGGCCGTTGATGATCCTGTCGCTGCTTCTGAGCGCCCTGGGAGTCTTTCAAAAGAAGCCGCTGTTCGCGTTATTGGGTGCCGTATTCGCCATTCCATTCACCATCACCATGCTGGCGACGAAATCCGTAGGTTTGTTTGCCATCATCATCCCGATTTGCATGTTTACCGCGCTGGGGGCCGTGGTGATGGAAATTTCCAAGTGGGCCTGGGTTCTTCTGCTTCCCGTCCTGGGATTGCTGCTGTGGATCGCGGCCAACCTCTACCCGATCTTCTAGGGCGCGGTATGACCCATGAAGGATCTTCCCTGCCTGGTGGCCTTCACGAGCGCGCGCTTGGCCTCAGCAGGTACAATCCGATTTGGATTATAATTAGTGCTTCACGATCGTGGCGCGAAATGAACTGCATCCAAGGGGTGAACGGCGATCCCGGCCGATTATCACCGAGCTTGAAGTTAACGATAAACCCTCGTTTACGGCTCGCCAAAGGAAGAGTGAATTCAGGCTCACATGCTGACGTTCAATGACGGCGACCTGTATTTCGAGGGCCAATCCCTCCCGGAACTGATTCGAGACTGCGCCTCGCCCTTTTTCCTGTTCAGTGAACCGCTCCTGCGGGCGAATTTTCGAGCCCTGCAGCGCGGGCTGACAACCGGGCCGAATCCGGCACGGATACGCTACTGTGCGAAGACCAACAACGAACCTGCCGTGCTGGAAGTCCTTCAACGCCTCGGCAGCGATGTCATGGTATCCCATCTCGCGGAAGCTGAATTGGCATTGAGCTGCGGCTTCGAACCCGAGCAGATCGCTTTCCAACGTCCGGTTTTGTCCGCGGACGAAATCCGCAGCGCCATCGCCGTGGGCGTGCGTTTTTTTCATGCCTTTCACATGGACGATATTTCCCTGCTGGGGCTCAATTGGCAATGGAGGCGAGGCTGCAATTGCGGATTTCCCTGCGGCTGTGTAACGGATCTCGCCTCGGCGGTTTCTCACCGCTCGCATTTCTATCCCGCCGCTTGGGTTTTGACGCCGCTGAAATCCTAAACGCGGTCGAGGCGATCCGGAACAGCGATTTCTTATCCCTGGCGGGGATCAATTTCTATCGCGGCACCCAGATCGAAAGCCCGAAGAAGTATCGTCCATTGATTCGCCGCGCGGTGAAATTGGCGCAGCGCATCCAAAGTCGATACAACATCGAACTGGAAGAGATCAACCTGGGCGGCGGCCTGCCCTCGTTCTCGTCGCACAAATTAGGACCCAGTACCATCGGCGCGCATTTAGGCACAAATTGGCCGTCGAATCGAAGGCATGACTCGTTGGAGAGCTTCGCCGCAGCACTGTCCACAGCGTTCGAGCGAGAACTGCATGCGGTTAGCTTGCCGTACCGGCCTGCACTGGCGTTGGAACCCGGCCGCTCGATCGTCGCGGACGCGGGAATCTTGATCGCCCGCGTGCATGCCAGAGAGGGCCGCTGGCTTTTTTTGGACGCCAGCCGCAATTATCTCGGCGAAAGTTTTCTCTTCCTCTGCCGTCGAATACTTCCATTGAGGGCGAGCAGTGAGGGAACCGGTTTTTATCATCTCTCCGGAAGCACGCTGAACACGATGGACATCATCGATTTCTGGCGTCGTATTCCAGCGATGCAGCCCGGGGATTCCCTTGCCTTCTGCGCTGCGGGCGCGTACACAATTTCACGCGCCACCCGCTACGCCGGTTTGCCGCCGGCAGTCTATTGGATCGACGCTGACGGCAAGTTGAGCCTGGTCAAAGCGGCGGAAGACGCCGTCGTGCTTCGACCGCCTTCCGATGCAAATCCCATCTCCGCTCAGCAGCGAAACCATGGATGAAGGCAAACCCGCACTCGTGACCGGCGCCTGTGGTTTTCTCGGCCGGCATCTCGTGCGCGCGTTGCTGCAGCAGGGCCGGAAAGTGACGGCGGCGGTGCGCAATTCCCGCCACATGGCGGATTTCCATCACCCGAATCTCGAGATCGTCGAACTCCCCGATTTCGCGCGGGTCAAGCGCGAGATCAAGTTACAGGAAAACCTGAGTCTCGTTCACCTCGCGGGAGCA
>JARRPX010000125.1 GCA_037382465.1 Anaerolineales bacterium
CCGGAGATCACGGTGCCGTCGCGGGGATCGAAGTATCCGTCGTGGCAGGGACATTCGATTCGGCCGCTTTCGGGATTCCATTTAACGATACAGGCGAAATGCGTGCACACCGCGGAGTAAGCTACGATGCCTCGATCGGGGACGTTGATCACCAGAGCCGGATAACGCCCGAATGGGATGGTCACGGCTTCGCCAGGTGCGATCGAACCGACACCGCCAATGGCTTTCGGTTCGGAAGGGATTTCTTCCAGTTCTGTGGGCCAGAAATAGGCCACAACCGGCGCCAGCAGCGCGCTGAGGCCCGTGGCGACGAACACGCGGTTGAGCAGTTTGAGGAAGCTGCGTCGGGTCAACGATGGCTTTTCAGCGGTCATGTTCTTCTCCAGGGCATACTTTCCTAACGGCTCGTTATCCATACGTCTGCGATCAACTAAACTCGCCGATCAGTGTGAGAGCGACCACTGCGGCGATGATTAGAACCGCCAATATAAATCGATTCCGGCGAGCGGGCTTGCTGTCGGCTTTATGATCGATGAACGGCCAGAGTGCAAGGATGAAAACCGCTGCGAAGGGCAGGAGTGCCCCGGTGCTCTTGGGTACGTACTTCAGGATTTGGTACAGGAACAAGAAGTACCACTCCGGCTTCGTGTGTGCGGGCGTGTTCATCGGGTCGGCGGGATCGCCCAAGCCGACGGGTGAATGTAGCGCATAGATGCCGATGCCGATCACGATGAACAGGATCAATACTGCGACCCGGGCTTCGGTAAGCAGATGGTTCGGGAAAAACGGGATCGTCTTCTCTTCTTGGGGGACTTCGTTGTCTGTCATACGCTCTCCCATATCCTGAAGTACGTACCCAAGAGCACCGGGGCACTCCTGCCCTTCGCAGCGGTTTTCATCCTTGCACTCTGGCCGTTCATCGATCATAAAGCCGACAGCAAGCCCCGGTGCCAACGGTCGTCGCCCAAAAGGCCCGCTGATCCCAGGGCAGCAGATAACCGGTGAAGCCGAATCCGAGGGTGAGCACGAAGAGAAAAATACCGGTGACCCAGTTCAACTCGCGCGGGGGTTTGAAGGCGCCGGTGATGAAGACACGCAGTAGATGGGCAACGACCATGATGATGGTTCCGTTGGCGGCCCAATGATGAATGGCGCGGATCGCGGAGCCAAAGCGGACTTCATTTTCGATGAATTGAATGCTGGCGTAGGCTTCGTCCGGAGTGGGTTTGTAATACATAGCGAGCAGCACACCCGTGATACCCTGTATCGCCAGGAGCATGAACGTGATTCCACCCAGGCAGTACATCCAGCGCGTGGCGAAGATGGGGACCGGTTTCGAGAGCATCTTGCGCAGCGGTTCGATGATATGGAAACGCTCGTCGATCCATTCAGCAGCCCGGGTCGTGAGAGGTATCCAGGGTCTGCGGGTGACCCAGGCGCTTCCCATGCGGTAGGAGCCGTAAACGAAAACCACACCCATAACGGAAAAGACCAGCCAGCGCCATGCCGGGGTCCAAATATTTTCGATCGACCCGGCCAGATGGCAGTGCTGACAGGTGTCTTCCTCGGGTGCCGGCGGAACGGCTTCGTGCACGAGTGTCAGTTCGGTGTCTGATGTTGCGGGAGTTACGGGGGTTGGATCGAACAGTGCGGCGGCTGCTTTTTTCGGAGCCAGGATGACGACAAAGGAGACGATCGCGACGAGAAGCATGACTCCGACGGCGATGCGGCGTCGATTCTGTGCCATTACCCCTCCTTGGATGTGGGTAAGACGCACTCGGACTTCACGGCGGACGTTATCTTACATCATCGGCGGGTTTTCTGCCCAAATACAGGTACAGAATATGTGACCTTTTAGATGAAAGATAGTGAATTGTTTCATGTTGCACGGAGAAAATCATCATTCATGCTGCGGGTATCACTGGAAAACGTGCATCCGCAGCGATAATGAAAAGGTGTGTATCCAAAATACTGAGATCTGATTATGAAGATTATTAGTAAATCAGGCAGTTGACGGTTCCGATTCGGGGAGCGTTTCTTCACCGCGCTGCAGTAAAACGAAGATGGTGGTGGCCAGCATTCCAACGATTCCTGCACCAAACCAAACCCAATGCGGATCTCCGTAATCCATGATTAATCCCGCCAGTAGGGGGCCGATCGCAAACGGAATTGCCCAACTCAAGCCGAAAACTGCCATGTAGCGACCGCGCATGTCCTCCGGAGCGATCCTCGCTACGAGCGCTTGCGACACGGGCACCTGCAGCATTTCACCGACCGTGATGATGACCATGGCGAGTAAGAACAAACTATAGTTCGAAACCCAACCATACATGGCGAACCCGATCGAATAGAGCACGCTGCCTACCGCCAGAATGATCATGGGTGGATATTTCGTGATACGACGTGTGATGGCGAATTGGAATATCACCACCATTGCTGCATTCAGACTCAAAATATATCCAAAACCCTGTTCGGGTACTGAATGGATATCACGCAGGTAGACACCGAGGGTGCTGTTCATTTGGGAATAGACGATCACCATTAAGATCGAGGCGCCAATAAACACCATGAAGAAACGATCTCGTATCACTTTACCGTATCCGGCAAAGGTCACGAGCATACTCTCTTTTGTCTCTCCTGCCGGACCTACCGGACGTGTCTCGGGGAGAATCAGGAAGATAATGACGGCGGTTATTATGCTGGTTACAGCGTCGGAGATGAATAGCAGCATGTAGGATTGGGCAGCCAACAGGCCACCGATGGCCGGACCGATCGTTACCGCCAGGTTCAAAGTCACGCGCAGGATTCCAAATCCGTCCGCCCGTTGTTCTTCCGGAAGCAGGTCTGCGACCATGGCTTGTCGAGCAGGACCACCCACATCGGATAGCAGTCCGATAATAACAGCACCCGGATGCGCCTCCGAACGTGCTGCCGATCATGCCGGAAACTGTAAAAATCAAGAAAATCAGACCAACGGTTGTCATCCCGATGTTGAATTTACTCGTGAGGTAGAGCGTGAAGAATGGGAAAAGCAGCGCCCCGCCAACGTGATCGATAAAGGAGGCGCCGACGAGCGTCCAGAAGTTCCTGGGATATTCATCTACGATTGCAGTCAGACGGCGAAATGGTCGCATGAGTGCTTGGTTTTCTCCGTTAGGGAAAAAATCCACCCTGATGAGTTGACTACCAACAGCACGACGACAGAAACGGGCTTGGCCAGGTATGGAATTATACCAATCAATATCTGAGTTTCTCCACGACTTGCGTGAACTTCCCGGATTGTGTATCAAAGGCAGGTGACCGTGAAAACGTTTCGAACTCGCTGCCCCTATCCCTTCCTGATCGTTGCCCTTTTCTTGGCCGTAGTAGTCGGCTGTTCGCAGGGAGGAGATTTGACGCATCCCGTTACGCTGTTCACTCCCAATGAAGTGATTAAAGCTAGAACCACGACCCGTCCATCGCAGACGACAGTTTCGCCGGGTGAAGAGATCGGATTGGCGGCCGTGAAGCATTGGCTCTATTTGCTCGACAGCGAACTCGATGCGGACCTTCTGCAGCAGATTGCCGCGTCCCGGTACGACATGGTGGTGCTCGATTACGTCCCCTCCGAGATCGATCGCGAGGACTTTCCTATGGCGCAGGTGATCGAACGCCTGCATGGTGCTTCGCATCCGAAGCTGGTGCTCGCCTACATCGACATCGCCGAAGCGGAATCCTTCCGCACGTATTGGAATGATGATTGGCGGATTGGCGATCCGGATTGGATTCTCGGGGACGATCCGGATGGTTGGGCGGACGACTTCCCGGTGGCCTTCTGGCATGACGAATGGCAATCGATCTGGATGGGGGAAGACGGACTATTGCGTCAGATTCTCGACATGGGCTACGATGGTGTGTATCTGGATTGGGTGGCGGCGTACGAAGACGAACTCGTGACAGAAGCTGCCCTTCGTGCTGGGGTGGACGCAAGATCCGAAATGATCGCCTGGGTCGGTTCGATCGGCGCAGCAATTCGGCAGGTTTGTGAGCGCTGTGTGATCGTGGCGCAAAATCCGGCAGACCTTGTCGCAGATGAAGAGTTCCGCCGGAGCATCGATGCCGTCGCCCAGGAGCACGTGTGGTTCGATGGCGGCGTTGATAACCGGCCGCAGGGGGATTGTCCACTGCCGCGCACGGCGGACGAAATCGATACGCGTGCCTATCGGGAAAGTCTGTCAACTGCGTGCCGCCGG
>JARRPX010000126.1 GCA_037382465.1 Anaerolineales bacterium
CGGCATTTGCTGCTGGTGGAAAAAGGCGTGGTGATCGATGCCTTTCACCGCGGACACCTCAGTCAGGCTGTCCAGGAGAAGTTGCTTGCGGATATCGATGCGCAGTTACTGCGTCTCGAGTCGGGAGAAACGGACGAGTCTAACGAGCAAGAACCGTCTCCAGACCGTACCGATGCGAATGATCCGACGGAATCTTTGGACGCAAAATAAAACTACTGAACCCGATAACGTCGGCACAACATTTGAGGAGAGAAAGCCATGAAAGTGAGTCTTTTTGCAGGAAAACCGGCCGAAGCATCGATGCTGGTTAACGTGCCTAAACTGATCACGGCCTATTATACCGAGGTGCCTGACCCTTCCATGCCGGAACAACGGGTTTCCTTCGGCACCTCAGGGCACCGCGGTTCCGCGCTCGAAAAGGCTTTCAACGAAGGGCATATCCTCGCCATCAGTCAGGCCATTTGCCTGTACCGCAGGCAGCAGAAGATCAATGGCCCGCTGTTTCTCGGTATGGATACACATGCCCTTTCCGTGCCGGCTCTTGCCAGCGCGCTGGAGGTGCTGGGGGCCAATGGTGTGGAAGTCATGCTGGCGGAGGGGGATGAATATACCCCAACCCCTGTCGTTTCCCACGCAATCCTCACGTACAACCGCGGGCGCAAGACAGGACTTGCCGACGGCATCGTCATCACGCCTTCGCATAACCCGCCCCATGACGGCGGCTTCAAGTACAACCCTCCCAACGGCGGGCCGGCGGAACGCGCCGTCACCGATTGGATCGAAGCGAAGGCAAACGAGTTTCTCGAGAATGGCCTGCGGGGTGTGAAGAGTATTCCTTTCGAGAAGGCGCTTCGCGCCTCCACGACGCACCGGCACGATTATGTTAATGCTTACATTAGCGATCTCGGTAATGTGATCGACATGGATGCCATTCGCGGCGCGAAGATCAGCCTGGGGGTGGATCCGCTCGGGGGTGCCGGGGTCCACTACTGGGCGCCGATTGCCGAGCACTACGGGTTGAACCTCACGGTCGTCAACAAGGCCGTCGATCCGACTTTCCGATTCATGACGGTCGACTGGGACGGCCAGATGCGGGCCTGCTGCCGCCCAACCACTACCTTGCGGTCGCAATCTTCTATCTCTTCCAACACCGACCGAAGTGGCGCACGGAAACGGCGGTCGGCAAGACGGTGGTGAGCAGCCAGATGATTGATCGCGTCACCGCAAAGCTGGGGCGGAAGCTCTACGAAGTGCCGGTTGGCTTCAAGTGGTTCGTGGATGGCCTGCTCGACGGATCCCTTGGGTTCGGCGGGGAAGAGAGTGCGGGCGCGTCGTTTGTCCGTCGGGATGGCAGCGTCTGGACGACTGACAAAGACGGGATCGTCCCGGCTTTGCTCGCAGCGGAGATCACGGCCCGTATGGCCCGGGATCCCGGCGAAATCTACCATGAACTCACCCGCGAGTTCGGTGAGCCGGTTTACGACCGAGTTGAGGCCCCGGCCACTCCGGAGCAAAAAGCAATGCTGGAGAGACTCTCGGCGCAGCAGGTTCGGCTCACAGACCTGGCTGGGGAAAAGATCCGGACCATCCTCACCCACGCGCCGGGCAACGGCGCGTCCATCGGCGGGTTGAAAGTAACAGCGGAAAGTGGATGGTTCGCGGCGCGTCCCTCAGGGACGGAGGACATCTACAAGATCTATGCGGAGAGCTTCCGTGGAGCGGATCATCTGCACCGAATCCTGGAGGAAGCGCAGACAATCGTCAGCGATGCTCTGGCGGCTTCCCCGCAGCAGCCGGGGATTCCGGTCAAGACAAATTTGGAGGAGAGAGCATGAGCCAACAGACCCCTGTCAGCAAGCGGATCTGCAGTCTTTTGCCCACGGACGTCGAGGGATTCGATTTGCTGGCCCTTGGGCGCGCGAACCCGAACGACTCTTCTGAACCTTTCAATATGGCTGAAGTGCGCCAATATCTGCGAACGCCCTGATGCGGTTCGAGGAATACCACGTCGACGGTTTACGTCTGCGACACGGGGAAACCACTGCCAGCCAGACCGGTGGATACTGCGGCACCCTTGACCCGGATTTAACCCTGGAAGGTTATCAGATGGCAGGGGATTTTGCCGATGCTTATAAATCTCTTCCATGGGTCGCTGTCTTTTCCAGTCCGCTACGCCGTGCCGTCGCCACGGCCAAACCTCTTTGCGAGGCGGCAGGAATACGAATGCAACTCAAAGAAGGACTGAGGGAAATTGCTTATGGGCAATGGGAAGGGAAAACCCCTGAAGTGGTGAATCGCGAGTTTCATGATACCTATGTCCGCTGGTTAGTCGATCCTGGGTGGAACGCTCCAACTGGAGGGGAAAGAGGTATCGATATTGCCCGACGCAGTTCACTTGTGCTTGAGGAAATTGAGAAAACTTACACGACAGGAAATGTCCTCGTCGTTTCTCATAAGGCCACGACCCGGATTATGCTGTGCTCACTGTTGGGCATTGATGTGGGGCGTTTTCGCGATCGCATCAGTATGCCTGTGGCTTCTATCAGTATCGTGGAAATGGCGGTGCATGTCCTCTCCGTCTGGGAAGCAAGCCATCATTCCATCAACTCCTTGCGTT